>NC_007511.1:3300000-3587082 GCF_000012945.1 Burkholderia lata | reverse complement strand
TCCGCAACGTCTCGGGCAGCAAGAGGCTGGACAAGGCCGCCATACGCGGCGGCCCGGGCTGGGGGTCAGTCACCCCATGCCTTGGACGGGCGGTGAACGCGCGCGGGCGGCGCCGTGTCGTTCGACGCGGTTGACGCTGCTTCATAGGCGAGAACCGCGAACGAAAAAACGGCGGGCAGCGCATTCGAGCGCCCGAAGTCGATTGGATCGTCCGTTTCGGGAAACGCCATGTCCAACTGCCGTTCGAACAATTGACGCATGCCGGTCTCGTGCCGGCTGGCAAAGCCGAGATCGGCGAGTGCCTCGGCCTCGATGGCATGCAGCAGGCGCCACGTCAGCGGGACGCGCTGGTGGATGTAGCGCCCGGCGATATGCCGGACGATCAGCTCGAGATCGTGCGCGGCAGCCTTGAAGCTGAGCGCGGCCAAATCTTGTTCTTCTGTCATTGCAGGCTCCTGTCGACCGGGCGGGCGCCTCGGTGCGCCGGCTCCGGCCCATGCATGGCGGAATGTCCGTATACTGTACAAACATACAGTACTTTCCGCAACTGGCCTGCAATGGATCCTTTGGCCCTTTGGCCAGCTATTCGCGCCGTCAGCGATGTATCACGATGAGCAGTGCCCGCGCCTCGGCCTTGCCGGGATTGCGGATTGCGTGCGGCTCATCGGCCGGGTAGCGCGCGGTGTCGCCCACTTTCAGGCGCCGGCTGGCTGCCGCGGCTTCGATTTCCATCGCGCCCTGCAGCACGGTGAGGTGCTCGCGCGTGCCGGGTTCGTGGGCGTTCGATATCAGTGCGCCGCCGCCAGGCAGCGTCAGCTCGTACCACTCGAACTTGCCGGCGAGGTCGATCGGGCCCCAAACGCGCAACTGGTAGCGGCCGTCATGGCCGGCGAGCGTCGGGATGTCGTGCGGGCCGTCGACGCGGATGGTCTCGGCTGCCTTCGGCTGCGAGAACAGCTCGTCGAGCGTGATGCCGAGTGCATTCGTCAGCCGCCACGCAACGGCGATCGTCGGGTTGGCCTTGTCGCGTTCGATCTCGGAGAGCATCGATTTCGATACGCCGGCCGCGCGCGACAGGTCGTCGAGTGTCAGCTTGCGTTCGTTGCGCAGCCGCTGGATCTGCTCGCCGACACGCGGCGGCGTTGCGGCCGGCGGTTGCGGTGCGGCGCTGGCAGGTGTGCGCCGCGAACCGGAGGAACTTGCCATTTGGATTCCGTTCGCTTAGAGTTGTTCGATATTTCGAATTCTAGTTCGGAATATCGGATAAATGCGGTCAACCGAACGACCGACTATAACAGTAGCAGGCCGTTGCGCCGCCGCCACGAGTGGCGCGTTGCGGAATGCGAAACCCTGTCAGGAGCTTTGCGATGCGTGATGCCTTTCTCGCCCAGGTGCGCGGGACGCTGGACCAGATCCGCGCGGACGGTTTTTACAAGACCGAGCGCGAGATCGCGAGTCCCCAGGCGGCGGACGTGCGGCTCGCCGGTGGTGCCGGCGTGCTCAATTTCTGCGCGAACAACTATCTGGGTCTGGCGAACGATTCGCGCCTGATCGACGCGGCGAAGGCCGGCCTCGACCAGGACGGCTTCGGCATGGCATCGGTGCGCTTCATCTGCGGCACGCAAACCGTGCACAAGCAACTGGAAAGCGCGCTGGCCGCGTTTCTCGGCACCGAGGACAGCATCCTCTATTCGAGCTGCTTCGACGCGAACGGCGGGCTGTTCGAGACGCTGCTCGACGAGAACGACGCGGTGATCAGCGACGAGCTGAACCACGCGAGCATCATCGACGGCGTTCGCCTCTGCAAGGCGAAGCGCTTCCGCTACAAGAACAACGACCTGGCCGACCTCGAGGCGAAGCTCAAGGAAGCCGACGCAGCGGGCGCGCGCCACAAGCTGATCGCAACCGACGGCGTATTCTCGATGGACGGCATCATCGCCGATCTCAAAGGCATCTGCGATCTTGCCGATCGTTACGGCGCGATCGTGATGGTCGACGATTCGCACGCGGTCGGCTTCATCGGCGCGCACGGCCGCGGCACGCCCGAGCATTGCGGCGTCGAAGGCCGCGTGGACATCATCACGGGCACGCTCGGCAAGGCGCTCGGCGGCGCATCGGGCGGCTACGTCGCCGCGCGTCGCGAGGTCATCGAACTGCTGCGCCAGCGCTCGCGCCCGTATCTGTTCTCGAACACGCTCACGCCGAGCATCGCCGCGGCATCGCTGAAGGTGCTGGAACTGCTCGGCAGCGAAGAAGGTGCGAAGCTGCGCGAGCGCGTGCGCGAAAACGGCGCGCGGTTCCGCAAGCAGATGACCGAAGCCGGCTTCACGCTCGTGCCGGGTGCGCATCCGATCATCCCGGTGATGCTCGGCGACGCGCAGCTGGCGACGAACATGGCCGACAAGCTGCTCGACGAAGGTGTCTACGTGATCGGCTTCTCGTTCCCCGTCGTGCCGCGCGGTCGCGCGCGCATCCGTACGCAGATGAGCGCCGCGCATACGCCCGAGCAGATCGACCAGACGGTCGCCGCGTTCGTGCGCGTCGGCAAGTCGCTCGGCATCATTTGACGGAGGCGCGATCATGAAAGCACTGGCAAAGCTCGAACGCGGCCCCGGCCTCACGCTCACGCGCGTGAAGCGTCCTGAAGTCGGCCACAACGACGTGCTGATCAAGATCCGCCGCACGGCGATCTGCGGCACCGACATCCATATCTGGAAGTGGGACGACTGGGCGCAGAAGACGATTCCCGTGCCGATGCACGTCGGTCACGAATACGTCGGCGAGATCGTCGAGATGGGGCAGGAAGTGCGCGGCTTCGCGATTGGCGATCGCGTGTCCGGCGAAGGCCACATCACGTGCGGTTTCTGCCGCAACTGTCGCGCGGGGCGCCGGCATCTGTGCCGCAACACGGTCGGTGTCGGCGTGAACCGCGAAGGCGCGTTCGCCGAGTATCTGGCGATTCCTGCGTTCAACGCGTTCAAGATTCCGCCGGAGATCTCCGACGATCTCGCATCGATCTTCGATCCGTTCGGCAACGCGACGCACACGGCGCTGTCGTTCAACCTCGTCGGCGAAGACGTGCTGATCACCGGCGCGGGCCCGATCGGCATCATGGCCGTCGCGATCGCGAAACACGTCGGCGCGCGCAACGTCGTGATCACCGACATCAACGACTACCGGCTCGAACTCGCGCGCAAGATGGGCGCGACGCGCGCGGTCAATGTCGCGCGCGAGTCGCTGCGCGACGTGATGTCCGACCTGCACATGACCGAAGGCTTTGACGTCGGCCTCGAAATGTCGGGCGTGCCGAGCGCGTTCACGAGCATGCTCGAGGCGATGAACCACGGCGGCAAGGTCGCGTTGCTCGGCATTCCGCCCGCGCAGACGGCGATCGACTGGAACCAGGTGATCTTCAAGGGGCTCGAGATCAAGGGCATCTACGGCCGCGAGATGTTCGAGACCTGGTACAAGATGGTCGCGATGCTGCAGAGCGGCCTCGACCTGTCGCCGATCATTACGCATCGTTTTGCGGCCGACGATTACGAGAAGGGATTCGCCGCGATGTTGTCGGGTGAAAGCGGCAAGGTGATTCTCGACTGGACGGCCTGAGTGCCGAAGGGGCGGTGCGGCGTGTTTGCCGCCTGCCCCGTTTTTGTTTTACGTCTGCGTTTTCGAGTCGAAGCACGCGAATCCGGGCTCAAGGTGAGATTATTCGGGAGCTGTGTTTGCGCGCCGAATCGCGATGCGATCGCACATCGGTGACCTGCAATCGAACGTTCACTTCACCCGTCGGCAGTCGCCTCGCTTCCCGCCATCACGCCGTTCGGCACCTGCTCCCCCTCTTCCGGGCACTTCCCTCGTGGCTTGTCGTGTGATCGTTCGCGACGCACCCATGCGATGCGTGTCGAACCGCGCCATCAACCGTGAGCCTTCACGTGTCGTTGCGACTCACTCATGCGCGATGCGATCGACGTCAATGGACATCGATCGGTGCGCAGACCGCTACTTGATCCGTTCACCATTCAACCCTCGCGGGTCGAGCTGAAGACTCAACACGACGAGCCAGCGCTTCGGGCACCGCGGCGCGATGTCGGCCGGCTCGCCATGCGCGCCGGGAACGGTGACGAACCCGTGTCGGGCCGCGTGTTGATATGCGCGCAACGCATCCGCCTGCAGCCAGAAGCTGACCAGCGCGCACGTGACGAAGCGGAACAGCAGCACCGTCGCGGCATCCGGCGCGAAGCCGGTCATGACCAGCAGGCCTTCGAACGCGAACGCCAGCGCCTGGGCAACCGCGATCGTGAGAATCGTCAGCTTCAACACACCGCGCAGTCGCCGCGCCGCGCGCACGCGTGCCTGCCGGATGTCGAGCCGGGTGTGATCGTCTCCGCCATCGCGCTTCGGCATATCGTGTTTCATGAAGCGGCACCGACTCGGCGCGTGACGTCGAACTGCGTCGTGTCGCCGGCAACGATGCGACCGTTCGCGACGCCGACGGCTTTGCACAGGATCGTGCTGTCGTAGTTGTGTCCCGGAAAGCGCATCACGTCGACCGGTTGAAATCCTTCGCGACGATAGAACTCGATGAGCCGGATCGCCGCATACGGTGCGTCGAGTGCGAGGTGCGTCGCGCCGCGCGCGGCGGCCCGCCGTTGCGCGAACGCGAGCAGCGAACGGCCGATGCCGCGATCCTGCCAGACGGGATCGACGGCCAGTTGGCCGAGCGTCGCCACGTGCCGGCTGCGGTACGGATCGCAGCGCGAATCGGGATCGTGCGAACGCATCGTCATCGTCGCGACCAGGTGCGCGTTGCCGAGTGCGACGAAGCACTCGCCGGTGAGCACGCGTTCGCGTGTCGCCGAGGCCGGCTGATCGACGCCCGGGCAGTTGAAGCCCAATGCGCCGAGCGGCGCGAACGCGCGATGCAGCAGCGCGGTCAACGTGTCGTACGAATCGTTGTGCGGGTCGAAGCGCCGTACGACGACGCGGCCGTCGAGCCGTTTCGCATAAGCCGCATAGGCGCGCGCGGGGCGCGCGGATTCCGGTCGCTGCATGATGTCCTTTCGCCCAGACAGGGTGACCGAAGTGTAGTGAGCGTCGCGCGTCCGCTTCAAGAAAAAATGTCGTAAACGCGCCGGGCCGCGTCGCGTGGCCCGGCCGCGATTCAGCCCTCTCGCCGACAGGGCTTTTTCATGCCGGGGTTGACGATGGAGAACGATCGTTCTACCGTAAACCCATGAACACACTTCACGACCCCTCCGGCGAACCGGGCGTTCGCGACCGGCTGCTCGATGCAGCCGAAGCGCTGATCTATTCGGGCGGCATCCACGCAACCGGCGTCGATGCGATCGTCAAGCGATCCGGCGCGGCCCGAAAGAGCTTTTATTCGCATTTCGAATCGAAAGAGGCGCTGGTCGTGGCCGCGCTCGAACGTCGCGACGAGCGCTGGATGCGCTGGTTCGTCGATGCAACGCTGGCGCGCGGCAAGGCGCCGCGCGTGCAGTTGCTCGGCATGTTCGACGTGCTGCGCGACTGGTTCGGGCAGCCCGACTTCCACGGCTGTGCGTTCCTGAACGCATCGGGTGAGATTCCCGACGCGGATGACCCTGTGCGCGTCGTCGCGCGTGAGCACAAGGCACGCCTGCTGGCATTCGTACGCGAGCGGTTCGATGCGTATGCCGACGAAACCGGCATCGAGCGCCGCGGGCTCGCGCGCCTGGCGCGCCAGTGGCTCGTGCTGATCGACGGCGCAATCGGTGTGGCGCTCGTCAGCGGCGATGCAAACGCTGCGCGCGATGCGCGCGCAACGGCCGAACTGCTGCTCGACGCGGTGTCCCGCTAGTCGAAGCAGCGAATCCGAACCGGCCGCGAGTGTCCGTGGCCAGAACCTGAACAGGAGCAATCCATGTCCGCATCCCCCGAAGTTCGTCCGCCCGTTCCGCCCTTCACGCTCGAAACGGCACGCCAGAAGGTGCGCGCCGCCGAGGACGGATGGAACACGCGCGACCCGCAGCGCGTGTCGCTCGCCTATACGCCGCAAAGCCAATGGCGCAACCGCGCGGAATTCGTGACCGGCCGCGACGAGATCGTCGGGCTGCTGCAGCGCAAGTGGACGCGCGAGCTCGACTACCGGCTGATCAAGGAGCTGTGGGCGTTCGACGGCAATCGCATCGCGGTGCGCTTCGCATACGAATGGCATGACGACGCCGGCAACTGGTTCCGTTCGTATGGCAACGAAAACTGGGAGTTCGACGAAAACGGCCTGATGGCACATCGTCACGCGAGCATCAACGACCTGCCGATTCGCGAGCAGGATCGTCTCTATCACTGGCCGCTCGGCCGTCGTCCGGACGATCATCCGGGGCTGTCCGACCTCGGGCTGTGACGCGCGCGTCGACTCGACGGATCGACGAACATGTCACCGGGCTTCAACGGTGAGGAAATTCGGGAGTCGATGCACCGAAGGTGAGATTTTTCGGGACGAGGTGAAATGTCGCGTCGGACTGTGTGCCGTGAGCCGTTCGATGCGGCATCGTGCCGGGCAAAACGGACCGGCCCGTACAACACGTCGGCATCGCGTGAGGCCCGGGTTGGCATGCAACGGTGTGCTTCACCGCGTGATGCATCTCACCGATCGCACAGGGCTGAGAGTGGATTGACGATCGGTGTGCACGCGCGCGGTGTGCAACTCACCGATCGGATCGACGTCGAAAACGGATAGCGCGAGCCGTGCGCGTTGCGGTGTGACGTTGCTCACCGCTCAACTTCATCAGACAGGCATCGGCATCCACACCAGTGCGCAAACACATTGCGTGTTGCTCACCGCTCACCGCACGCGGATTCTCGCCACCACTACCCGGCGCGTACGAACGCGCCGGGCGTGATCATCAGCCCGCGATTCTCGCGGCGATCGCCTCACCCACTTCCTGCGTCCCCGCGTTGCCGCCGAGATCGCGCGTATGCGGCCCCGTGCGCAGCACGTCCTCGATCGCGGCGACGATCGCATCGTGCGCTTCGCGTTCGCGGCCCGCGCCGTTGCCGAGGAAGTCGAGCATCAAGGCCGCGGACCAGATCATCGCGACCGGATTCGCGATGAATTGCCCCGCGATGTCGGGCGCGGAGCCGTGCACGGGTTCGAACAGCGACGGAAACTTGCGGTCGGGGTTCAGGTTCGCCGACGGCGCGATGCCGATCGTGCCCGTACAGGCCGGCCCGAGATCCGACAGGATGTCGCCGAACAGGTTCGACGCGACGACGACGTCGAAGCGGTCCGGCTGCAGCACGAAACGCGCACACAGGATGTCGATGTGCTGCTTGTCGACGGCGATGTCGGGATAGCGTTCGGCCATCTCGGCCGTGCGCGCGTCCCACCACGGCATGCTGATCGCGATGCCGTTGCTCTTCGTCGCGACGGTGAGGCGCTTTGCGCGCCGCTGCGCGAGGTCGAACGCGAATTTCAGCACGCGCTCGGTGCCGTGACGCGTGAAGATCGACTGCTGCATCACGATCTCGCGCTCGGTGCCTTCGAACATCGTGCCGCCGACCGACGAATATTCGCCCTCGGTGTTCTCGCGCACGATCATGAAGTCGATGTCGCCCGCGCGGCGGCCGGCGAGCGGCGACGGCACGCCGTCGAACAGGCGCGCGGGCCGCAGGTTGATGTACTGGTCGAATTCGCGGCGGAATTTCAGCAGCGAGCCCCACAGCGAAATGTGATCGGGCACCGTCGCCGGCCAGCCGACAGCGCCGAACAGGATCGCGTCCATGCCCGACAGTTGTGCCTTCCAGTCGTCCGGCATCATCTTGCCGTGCTGCGCATAGTAGTCACAGCTTGCCCAGTCGATCCGGACGAAGTCGAAGCGGACGCCGAAGCGCGCAGTCACGGCATCGAGTGCGCGCAGGCCCTCGGGCATCACTTCACGGCCGATGCCGTCGCCGGGGATCACGGCAATCTTGTAGGTCCTGTCGGTCATGCAAAGCTCCTTGGCGGGTAGGCTGGCCGCGGGGAGAGGCAGCGGCACGTCACGCCATTCTATTTATTTCCATCCGGATTAAAATCGCGCGAAAGGTTAATCGACTTTCCACGAATCGTGAACAAATCGCCGAATCTCGACGACCTGCGCGTGTTCAGCCTGGTCGTCCGCCTGACCAGCTTCAGCGCGGCCGCGGAGCAGCTCGCGGTATCGCCCGCCTATGTCAGCAAGCGCATCGCGTTGCTCGAGGCGCAGCTCGGCACGCGGCTGCTGCATCGTTCGACGCGCCGCGTGACGGTCACGGAAGCCGGCGAACGCGTGTATGCGCGCGCCGAGAAGATCCTCGACGACGTCGATCATCTCGTCGAGGACGTATCGACCACGCGCACGGTACCGCGCGGCACGCTGCGCATTTCGAGCAGCTTCGGCTTCGGCCGGCACATCGTCGCACCGGCCCTGCTCGACTTCACCGCGCGCTTTCCGCAGCTGAATGTGCGGCTCGACCTGTTCGACCGGCTCGTCGATGTCGCGGGCGAAGGCTACGACCTCGACGTGCGCATCGGCGACGAGATCTCCGATCACCTGGTCGCGCGCCGCCTCGCCGCGAACTACCGCGTGCTGTGCGCATCGCCCGACTATCTCGCACGGCGCGGCACGCCGCGTTCGCTCGCAGATCTTGCGTCGCACGACTGTCTGGCCATCAAGGAGCGCGATCACCCGTTCGGTGTCTGGCGGCTGAACGTGCGCGGCGAAACGGCAACGGTGAAGGTCGGCGGCGCGCTGTCGACGAACCATGGAGAAGTGGCGGTGCAGTGGGCACTGGCCGGGCGCGGAATCGTGTTGCGCTCGATCTGGGAAGCCGCGCCGCTGATCGAACGCGGCGCCCTGTGTCGCGTGCTGCCGGACGCCATCCAGCCCGCGAACATCTGGGCCGTGTATCCCGAGCGCGTCGCGGCGTCGGCGAAAGTGCGCGTGTGCGTGGATTTTCTGGTGGAGACGCTGGCCGGTTTGAATGTCGCGGCGGGTGACGAAACGGCCTGAAACCGGCTAAAGGTGAGCTTTTACGGGGGGCTGTGCGGAACCTCGGCAGGCACCCGTTTCCGGCTCGCAATCGCGTCGCGGGCCGGTAGCGTCCACCTCGCACCGACGCATTCGCGGCCGCAATGAGCAGGGCCGGCCGACGATGGTGCTCGCACGCGCCTTATGCCGCTTTCGCCACGTCTGCCGCGCCGAGCATCAGGTCGAGATTCTGTACGGCCGCGCCCGATGCCCCTTTGCCGAGATTGTCGAACACGGCCGACAGCAGCACCTGGCCGTGCTCGGCATTGACGAACACGCCGAGCCGCATGTCGTTGGTGCCGTTCAGCGCTTGCGGATCGAGATGCGTGATCGCTTGCGTGTCCGCGAGCGGCGTGACGTCGACGTGACGCGCGTCGGCGTAATGGTGCGCGAGACACGCATGCAGCTGCTCACCGGTCACACCGGCAGGAAGCAGGCGAAGCTCGATCGGTACGGTGAGCACGATGCCTTGCCGATAGGCACCGTAGGCCGGCACGAACATCGGGCGATTCGTCAGACCGGCATGCAGCTGGATTTCGGGCACATGCTTGTGCGCGAGTGCGAGCCCGTAGACCTGTAGCGGTTTCGCTTGCGAAGCATCGCCCGACTCGAATGCGTCGACGGCGGCCCGTCCGCCGCCGGAGTATCCGGAGACGGCATGGATGCTCACCGGGTAGTCGCGCGGCAGCAGGCCGGCCTGTTGCAGGGGGCGCAGCAGCGCGATCGCGCCGGTCGGGTAGCAGCCCGGATTCGTGACGCGCCGAGCGTGCGCAATCGTCTGCGCGTGCCCGTTCGCCATCTCGGGAAAGCCGTAGACCCAATCCGGCTGCGTGCGATGGGCCGAACTCGCGTCGATCACGCGTACCGCCGGATTCCGGATGAAGCCGACCGCTTCGCGCGCGGCCGCGTCGGGCAGGCACAGGATCGCGATGTCGGCTGCGTTGATCGCTTCGGCGCGCCGCACGGGATCCTTGCGCTCGGCGTCCGGCAGCGTGACGAGCTGCAGGTCGATACGCCCGCGCAGGCGCTCGTGGATCAGCAATCCGGTCGTGCCTTGATCGCCGTCGATGTAGACAGTGGGCTGGCTCATGGTGGTCGCGTTCCTTCGGTTCGGTCGTCGGGAAAGCCGTATCGTCCGCCGAACGCCTAGAATAGGAAAAGTTGAATTTACTGACTGCCAGATTCAGTTTTCTTGAACGAGAGGTGGGGAATGCGCGAGATCAGCCTGGACCGCCTGCGCACGCTGGTCGCCATCGCGGACCACGGGTCCTTTGTCGCGGCGGCGCAATGGCTTCATCTCGCGCCGCCGACCGTCAGTCTTCACATTGCCGAACTGGAAAGCCGCATCGGCGCACCGTTGCTGTCCCGCACGCGCGGCAACGTGCGGCCGTCGCCCATCGGCGAAGTGTTGGTGGAACGGGCGCGGCGTCTGCTGGCCGAGGTCGAATCCACGCTGGACGATGTGCAGCGGCAGGTGCAGGGGTTGACCGGGCGCGTACGCCTCGGCGCATCGACCGGGGCGATCGCGCACCTGCTGCCGCAGGCGGTGGCCCGGTTGCGCGAGCAGCATCCGGACATCGATGTCCAGATCGCGGTGCTTACGTCGCACGACACGCTGGCGCGCATTGCGCAGGGCACGCTCGATATCGGACTGGTGGCGTTGCCGCAGACGGCGGTCGCGGGATTGTCGATCCGCGCGTGGCGGCGCGATCCGGTGATGGCGTTTCTGCCGGCGGACTGGCCGCTCCCGGCGCGCGTCACGCCCGGCTATCTGGCTGCCCGCCCGCTGATACTCAACGATGCGACCACGCGCCTGTCGCGGCTCACGACGGAATGGTTCGCGCTCGGCGGCCACCGGCCGGAACCACGGATCGAACTCAACTACAACGATGCGATCAAGAGCCTGGTCGCTGCGGGTTACGGCGCGACGCTGCTGCCGCACGAGGCGGGGGCCCCGCTATCCGACGCACGCGTCGTCATGCGGGCGTTGCGTCCGGCGTTGTGGCGGGAACTGGGTATCGCGCATCGGGCGGGAGCGGTCGAACGGGCGACACAGCACGTGCTCGATGCGTTGTGGGCGTTGAAGGCGCGATAGCGCGCCGGCATGCGGGAACGGCATTGCGGCTGTTCGTTCGTGCCGGCCGCATCTGCATCCGCGGCATGACGCCTTAAAGCCGGTTGTCCTTCGCGAGCGTCAGCACGCGCGCCCAGCGTTGTGCATCGCGCTTGTCCATCATCGGCAGCTTCCACTCGCTGCGCACGGCATCGCGCACGTGCACGACGAGATGCCAGCGGCCGCCGATCGGCGCGGCCTGACAGCCGTCGAGTTGCGACAGCGTATAGCGGCCATCCGCGCCGTCGTGCGACAGCCACAGCAGCCCCTGCGTCGCGGACACACGCAGCTCGCCCCACGCGCGATGCACGACGTGGGTCCAGCCTTCTTCCTTCGTATTCGGTGCGATGTCGCGGCGGCGCTTGATCCACCACGCGATCAGCGCGATCAGGATCGCGGCGGCGAGCACGGCGGCCGCGATGGCAACCGGCTGGCCGAACTGCGCGGCGATGACATGAAACAGGTGAACCGCGCCCCATCCGAGAGCGATGAGCGCGAAGAGTGCGATGAAGATCGGCATGGCGAATCGGGAAAGAAGACGGACCGGCGCATCCATCGCGCCGATCCGTCGCACACGGCATTACCGTTTGCGGTGAATGTCGTGCGTCACGAAGCCCGAGTCGTTGTTGGGCAGCGCGAGGCCGTCCTTGACTGCGAGCGTCTTGCGGATGTCGTCGAGACCCGCGGACCAGTGGTCACGCATCGTCGACAGACCGAACTGATAGTCCTTGTAGTGATGTTCGTACGCCTTCTGCTGGTAGATCAGGTGCTGGATGTTGTACTTCTTGCTGCACGACATCGCATCGGCCTCGACGCACCACGGATCCGCCTTGCGCTGTTCTTCCGGCACCTGGTCGAGCACGTGGCGCAGCACGTTGCGGTAGCGCTGTTCGCGCTGCAGCGTGTCGGTGACGAAACGCGTGCGGCTCGAATACTGGACGTCCTTCGTGCGCTCGGCGACGTCGGCCATCGAGCGCGGCAGCGGCCCGCGCGCGCTCCACAGATCGACCTGGAACGCGAGCGTGTCGCGGCGCGGCCGGGCACGGAGCACTTCCATCAGCGGCGTATTCGACACCACACCGCCGTCCCAGTAGTACTCGCCGTCGATCTCGACCGGCGGGAACGCGGGCGGCAGCGCGCCGGACGCCATGAAATGCTCGGGCGCGAGGCGGGTGCGCGTGTTGTCGAAGTACACGAAGTTGCCGGTGCCGACGTTGACCGCGCCGACCGACACGCGCGTCTCGCCCGAGTTGATCCGGTCGAAATCGCACAGCTTCAGCAGCGTCGCGCGCAGTTGCGACGTGTCGTACCAGCTGATCTTCTCCGGGTGATCGGACACGCCCGGCACCGGCGGCGGAAAGCGCGGCACGAAGAAGCCCTGCTGGCCCTGCATCATCGCGCTCGCGGCCTGCGACGCGGTGAAGAACGTGCGGATCTGGTCGATGCTGTTGAACAGCGCGAATTCGAATGCGGCCGGAACCGTCGGGAAGAACGCCGGCTTGCAGATCGTTTCCCAGAACTCGCGCAGCCGCTCGACGCGATGCTCGGGCGCATTGCCCGCGATCAGCGCGGTGTTGAGCGCGCCGATCGAGATGCCCGCGATCCAGTCGAGCGGAATGCCCGCCTCGTGCAGCCCTTCGAACACGCCGGCCTGGTACGCGCCGAGCGCACCGCCGCCTTGCAGCACGAGCGCGATCGTCTCGTACGGCAGCGTGCGCGCGGCGGCCGGTGCGCCGACCTCGTGATGCAGGTCCGCTGCATCGACGGCCTGTTTTTCTGTTCGGGCGTGCGGTTTCATCAGTTCTCCGAGAAATCCCGCCATTCATGGCGGAGACGGATGGCGCGACGTCGACGGACGGCGCACCATCGTGAGTAGTGAGAATAGGCGGTGATGCGGGAATCGCCTCCCTTCAGGGAGGCGGGGGCGTTACTGCATGAACCAGCCGTGGCTGACGATGAACGACTGGCCCGTGAGCGCGGCGCTCGGGAAGGCCGACAGGAACAGCACCGTCTGCGCGACGTCCTGGACGGTCGTGAACACGCCGTCGACCGTATTGCCGAGCATCACCTTCTTCACCACTTCCTCTTCGCTGATGCCGAGCTCCTTCGCCTGCTCCGGAATCTGCTTGTCGACCAGCGGCGTGCGCACGAAGCCCGGACACACGACGTGCGAGCGCACGTTGTGCTTCGCGCCTTCCTTTGCCAGCACGCGCGCCAGGCCGAGCAGGCCGTGCTTGGCCGTCACGTATGCCGACTTCAGCGGCGACGCTTCGTGCGAGTGCACCGAACCCATGTAGATCACGACACCGCCGCGATCGTCCTTGTACATGTGCTTGAGCGCGGCCTTGGTCGTCAGGAACGCGCCGTCGACGTGGATCGCCTGCATCTTCTTCCAGTCGGAGAACGCGTAGTTCTCGATCGGGTTGACGATCTGGATGCCTGCGTTCGACACGAGGATGTCGACCGAGCCGAACGTTGCGGCCACCTTGTCGATCCCGCTGTTCACGGCTTCCTCGTTCGTCACGTCCATCGCGACGCCGATCGCCTTGCCGCCCGCCTTGACGATCTCGTCGGCAACGGCATTCGCGCCGTCCTGGTTCAGGTCGGCGATCGCAACGGCCGCGCCCGCCTTGGCGAGCTCGAGTGCGATTTCCTTGCCGATGCCGCTCGCGGCGCCCGTGACGACTGCGGTCTTGCCATTCAGGTTGCTCATGTTCGAATTCCCGTGGTGAAAGGATTGACAGGGAGAAAGGACTGCGGACGTGTTACTGAGCCAGGTAATCGTAGACGACTTCGCCGAGACCCAATGTCAAATCTGCGACCAGGTGGCGGGCTTCGACGATTTCGAGCACCGGCAGATCGGCCACGGGCGCGAGTGCGTGCGGCGCCAGCTCGAGCGATGCGGGGCCCGTCCACGCGCCCTTCATCTTGATGTCCTGCATGTAGTAGCGCACCAGTTCGCAGACGCGCGCGGTGCCGTCGACGTGCGGGATGATCTTCAGCAGGAAATTGGGGCCGGCGAGACGCTTGGTCTGCTCGTCGATGTCCAGTTCCTTGTGCTTGTAGCCCATCGTGCCGGTGGCGACGCGCACCTTGCCGTAGTCGAGCGTGCCGAGGATGTGGTCGGTGTTCACGTGCAGCGTGGGCGACGCGAGCTTCTTCGGGAAGCCCCACAGCTCGCGGCCGCCGGCGATCGGCGGGTGATCGTCGAGATACATCGCGAGCGTATAGCCGCCCGGCTGGCCGTTGTATTCGACGGGAATCACCTGACCGCTTTCGGTGTAGTCGCCGAAGCCGGTGGAATCGGCCATGCGAATGAATTCGTAATGCACGAGCGGCTCGGTGACCTGCAGCGGCTCGGGGACGATTTCGCGGAGACGGTCCGGATCGGTGCGATACGTGATGATCAGAAACTCACGATCGACGAAACGGTACGGGCCCATCGGGAAGGCAGGGCTGGTCAACGGCATCGCAAACGCTTTCGATCGGACATCGCTGGGTTTCATGCGGACTCCTTGTTGTTGATCGCTTCGTGGATGAGTGCTCGTAAGCTCGTAATCCTATGCCTGTGCGTTACCGTTGTGCGATGCCGCATTTGGAATTAATTGTTGCCGATTTCGAAGCATTCGCAGCGTAAATATTGAGATGAATGACGCAAACGGCCTGGACGACACGCGGCGTCCCGATGTTTGCACACGTCGATGACGCCACGATGTGAAAAAGGTGAGTCTTTACGGGGGGCTGGGTGAGCCTTTTCGGGAGACGGTCGCGCGGGAATATGACAATTTCGTGAACTTGTGTTGCAGTGCAGGCTCTAAGTGCGTTCGCCGCCGCGGGCTTCGTCGCGTGCGGCCGCCCATTAAGCATCGCTTAAGCGGGTACGCCTTAGCATCGTTCGTATCAGGCCGGGCAACCGGCCGATTTTTTACGCCCCACGCAACCGGATTCATGCAGACCCTCAATCTCACCCTCTTTTCCGCCATCAACGCCGGGGTTGCGCCGCAGCCGGGCGTTGCCCGCCTCGCCATCTTCGCCGCCGACTGGCTCGTCTATGCGTTGCCCGCGATGCTGCTGCTGACCTGGATCTTCGGCGCGCGCCAGTCGCGGCGCCAGGCGATCGAAGCCGGCGTCGGCGTGTGCGTGGCGCTCGTGCTCGCCCAGGTCATCGGACATTTCTGGTTCTCGCCGCGCCCGTTCATGGCCGGTGTCGGCACGCAACTGATTCCGCACGCGCCGGACAGCTCGTTTCCGAGCGATCACATGACGTTCGCGTGGAGCATGGCGGTCGGGCTGATGCTCGGCGGCACGACCCGGCTCACCGGGTTCGTGATGGCCGCGATGGCCGTGGCGATTGCATGGGGACGTATCTATGCGGGCGTGCACTGGCCGTTCGACATGGCGGGCGGCGTGCTGGTCGGCACGGCCGGCGCGCTGGCTGCGCACCTGTACGGGCAACGCGTGACCGCGCGGCTCGAACGGCTCGGCGATTCGGTGCATGCCGTCGTGATGGGCCGCCGGCACGCGCCGTAAGCGGCAGGAGATCGGGCAGGACGCCGTCAGCCGGGTGTCTTGGCCGATTCGGCCGATGCGGACGGGCCGCCGCCCGCATCGTGTAGTTCAGGGGTATCGGCCGGGTGTTGCGTGGCGTCGCGGTCGAGTGCGCTTTCCTTCAGGATCGCGCACATCGCGACGAACAGCGCGAGTACCACCGCGGCAAGGCCGCAATAGCCGGCGATCTTCAGGTTGCGAAGGAACGGCGACGCGTGGCTTTCTTTTGTCATGACCGGGCGCTCCTGGGCGGGCTGCGGCGGCTGTCGCCCGACAGCGGCGTCGCACCCACAGATATATACCAGTCGCGATCGCGGTGCCAAGCCCGCTGGTGCGCCGACGCCACGATTGTGTCATCGGCCGGTCAACCTCAATCGGGTACCCCTTGACCGGGTACCCGCTCCCGTCAGTCTTCCAGCGTTTCGTGCACGGCCGCCGCGCCGCGCTTCCAGTAGGCCGCCGCGCGGATGCGCGACTTGTCGACGCCGCGCTCGCCGGTCAAATGCTGGCGTACCGCACGCATCGACAGCGCTTCGCCCGCCGCCCACACGTAGCCGTCGCCGGACGGCGGCAGCGGCAGGTCGCGCACGGCATTCAGCAGCACGTCGCTGTCCGCCGCGTCGGCTTCGGCGCGGAAGCGCCAGATTTCATGCACGTCGGCGCGGGTGTCGAACGCGATCTGCGCGGTGCGATCCGCGACTTCCATCACGACGGCCACGCGCGCACCGGCCGGCAATTCCTCGAGACGCCGCGCGACTGCCGGCAGTGCCGTATCGTCGCCGATCAGCAGGTGCCAGTCGAAACCGGTCGGGACGACGAACGAACCGCGCGGGCCGCCGATGCCGAGCCATTGGCCGACGCGTGCCTGGGCGGCCCACTGCGACGCAGGGCCCGGGTGGTTCAGCACGAATTCCAGATCGAGTTCGCCGGCGGCGCGGTCGAAGCGGCGCGGCGTGAAGTCGCGCGCGACCGGCTTCGGCTCGCCTTCCGGAAACTCCGGACCGTTCGCGCCGAGCGTCGGCAGCACGGGCCGTTCAGAGCCGGGCGGCGGGAAAAATACCTTCACGTGATCGTCGAACGACGCGGATTCGAAATCCGCGAGATCGGGGCCGCCGAGCGTGACGCGCAGCAGGTGCGGCGTCACGGCGTGCACGCGCAAGACTTGCAGCAAGCGGAACTTGAGGGTGTGGCGCACGCGGGTCACGGTGCGGTCGGATGTGTTCTGCATCAATCCGTTCTCCTTAGGGTTTGACGGGGCGGCGCGGATCACGCGCCGGTGCCGCCTTCGATTTCGGCCGTCGCGCGGCGCATGATGGCCGCGATGCGGCGCTGTTCGTCGGCGTCGGCGGCGCTCTTGTGCAGCAGCGCGCGCTTGAGTGCGAGGCGAGCCTCGACGAATTCCGGCAGCCAGCCCGCTTGCGCGTCGTCCTGCGTTTCATTGCCCGCCGATTCCCCGGCGAACGCGCGGCGCATGAACTCCATCTTGCGCGCGAGGTGCGTGAGGCGGGCGAACAGCGTGTCGACGCGTTCGCGCTGGGCATCGAGATGCGCGCGGCCGGCGTCGGTCAGCGCATAGCGCTTGCGGTTGCCTTCCGCCTGCGACGCGACGAAACCGACTTCTTCGAGATACGTGAGCGCCGGATACACCATGCCGGGGCTCGGGCTGTAGAAACCGTTCGAACGCGTGTCGAGCGCCTTGATCAGCTCGTAGCCGTGGCTCGGTTGCTCGGCGACCAGGGCAAGCAACAGCAGCTGGAGATCGTCGGAGCTGAACTGGCGGCCGCGCGGCATGCCGTCGTCGCCGAAATCGCCAAAGCCGCCGCGCCCGCCACGGCCACCGAACGGGCCGCCACCAAACGGATCGTGGCCGCGACGGTGGCGGCCGATCGCGTACCAGAGACCGGCGAACCAGTCAGGGCGGCCATGCGCACCATGACCGTCGCATCGGGCATGGCCGCGGGAAGGGTTGTGTCGCATGATCGAGTCCTATATGTCGAAAAACATATCTAAAGATATATATCGAAAGATAGGTCGTCAAGGAGATTTATTGGGGCTGGATGATGGGGTGAGGATGGAGCTGGCAGCGTGCGGCGGAGATTGCCGTCGATGCGTTCCAGCTCGTTCGTTGGCGAGTCGGTCACGACGATCGGACGGTCGACGCGTTGCCGGCTTCTGCAGCCTTGGCCAGCGACAGATCGTGACGCAGCGACGTGCTGGCACGTATCCGCTTGCCGATGACACCGCGAGACATTGGCCGTGACGCACTAGAACTGCGCAGTAATTCATGTAATGCAATCTACTAAAATGCCGATGGCCATTATTTAAATCGTTTGAACTATTTAATTTATTTTTTTTGATCAAACAAAATTTCCGCGCCGGCAAAGGTATTTAAATGCGTCCCGTCATCCAATGAGGTGCTTCTGCTCGACTCAAGCCTGTCATGGATCGCGGAGTCGTGAAGATTTTCGACCCTTTATATTTGAACTGAAGCTTTGCCGAAAATGTAAAGCATTGCAATATCAAAACGGTATTTGAGCATTTCGATTGCGATGCATGATTTTGTTTGGCAGGATTTTCATCAAGTTGCTCGACTTAAAAAAACAAAACGGCAGGCCATTCAATCAGCCGAAATAACACGTGCCGGATGAGCAACGATTCGAAAGGAAGCTGACGAAGGAACTGGTAACGAGGCGGCGAACGGTCGACATCGTTCGCGATCATTGAATCAATCGCTTTCCCGGGCGTCGACGCGTCACTCGAGCGACCCGGGCGAATCCGACACGGGGCAGCCATGGCGATACTCAAGAACGATTCTTCCGGGGAAGCGTGCCTGCTCCGCGCGTATCACGTGTTCGGTCGCGATACCGCGCGCTGCGATACGGTCATCCGCGACGCGTCGGTATCCCGTGTCCATGCCCATATCCGCTGGGCCGGCGGGCTATGGGAGCTCCACGATCACAGCAGCAACGGCACGTCGGTATCGGGCGTGCCGTTGCGCGACGGCGAGCACGCGGTGCTGCAGCGCGGCGACGTCATCCGGTTCGGCACGGCGGGTGTCGCTCCCTGGCGCGTCGATGCGCTCGACGATCCGGCCGATACGCTGTGGCCGGTACGGGGCGCCGTGCATCCGATCGTGCTCACGCCCCGCCAGATCCTGGCTGCCCACGCCGCGCAGCCGGTCACGATCGTCCAGTCGCCGGCCGGCGAATGGCTGTGCGACGACACGTTGCCGCCGCGCGCGCTCCATGACGGCGATGAAGTGTCGACGGGGGGCTTCACGTGGCGCGTGGCGCTCGTGCGCCATGGCTCGACCATGACGCTGCGCGCGCCTGCCGATCCGACCGCGCCGTCCCGACTGCTCGAGTTCTTCGTCAGCCGGGACGAAGAACACGCACGTGCGCTGCTGCACATTCGCGGCGGTGTGGTCGACCTCGGCGAGCGCGCGCATCACTACAGCCTCGTCACGCTTGCCCGCGCACGCTCGGCCGACATGCAGGCCGGCTACGACGCCGCCACGCAAGGCTGGATCGAACTCGACCGGCTGGCGCGCATGCTCGGTATCGATACGTCCCATCTCAACGTGCAGATTCATCGCGCCCGGAGCCAGTTCGCGGCGCTGCCGGGGCTGGACGCGAGCCAGCTCGTCGAGCGGCGGCGCGGCAGCGTCCGCTTCGGCGATTTCCCGTTCCGCGTCATGCGTGGCGAGCGCCTCGAGTGCCAGTCGGTGCCGCGCGTCGAGCCGCGTATCGGCATGCATCGTCCGGTGCCGGATCCGGTCGTCTACTGCTCGTGAACGCGGAACGACAACCCGGGTTGCCGACGGCGTCACGCGCACGCGTCGGGCCGCATACGCGTGAATCGCCGCAGCCCGCCGCGCCCTTCGCGACGTTGGCCGGCAAGCGGCATTACCGGCTCGGTGCGTTGCTCGGTGAAGGCGGCAGCGGCGTGGTGTTCCGCGCGACCTGCTGCGAGACGGGGCAAGACGTCGCGATCAAGCTGATGCGGGACGATGTCGCGCGGACCGCAACCGAGCGCGCGCGCCAGCGCATGCGCTTCCGGTGCGAGACAGGCCTGTGCGAGGCGCTACGTCACCCGAACATCGTGGCGTTGCTGGACAAGGGCGAGGCACCCGACGGGCGGTTGTTCGCCGTATTCGAACGCGTGCAGGGCCGGACCCTGCGCGACCGGCTTGCGATGGAGGGGCCGTTGTCGGCCGTCGACACGGGGCGGCTGATGACGGAGGTGCTCGATGCGCTCGCCGCTGCGCATCGCCGCGGCATCGTGCACCGGGATCTGACGCCGCACAACATCGTGATCGCGATGGCCGACGACGGGCCGCACGCGAAGCTGCTCGATTTCGGGATCGGTGCGCTGTTGCCCGGCACGGCAGATATCGCGCCGCAGGCCGCGACGCTCGCGGTCGAGGTGCTCGGCTCGCCGTCATATTGCGCGCCCGAGCAATTGCGCAACGAACCGCCGACGCCCGGAAGCGACCTGTATGCGTGGGGCCTGGTCGTGATCGAATGCCTGACGGGCGAAGTCGTGATGCAGGGCGCAAGCGTGGCCGACATTCTGTATCAGCAGCTCAGCCCGGTGGATATCGCGCTTCCGCGGTCGGTCGCGTCGCATCCGCTCGGCTCCGTGCTGCGGCATGCGTTGAGCAAGAATCCGGCGCAGCGTGCCGCCTCGGCCGACGAACTCGCGGCGCAGTTTCGCGCGATCAATTTCGCTGCGCTCGTCGGCCCGTTCGATGCCGGTCGTGCAAGCCGGCGCACGCAGCCGCACCCGTTCACACCGCGCAGCGAGGCAGTCGCAACGGCTGGCGAATACCGGCAGGTCACCACGCTGTGCTGTTGCGTGACGATCACCGGAGACGGCCGGCAACGTCATGCGGGAACCGATCACGGCGCCCTGCTCGACCGCTACGAGGCGCAATGGCTGACGAAGTGCGCGGATATCGCCGTCGGCTATGGCGCGCAGGTCGATGAGCGGCTCGGCGACACGCTGCTGTTCCATTTCGGCCTGCAAGGCGATATCGACCGGCCCGCGCGCCGCGCGGCGCGTGCGGCACTCGACATGGTGCGGGTGGCCGGGCGCGCACGGCTGCCGGTGCCGGCCGACGCCCGCGATGCCGTCGGTGGTGAAGGCTGGCACGTCGAAGTGGCCGCCGCGATTCACGTCGGGCAGGTTCTCGCGCATGCGTCGCAAATGTCGGGCGGATCGACGCCGGCCGCCGCGTCGCGGCTGTTGCGGCTTGCCGGGCCCGGGCAGATCCTGATCAGCGACGATGCGCGGCTCGCGCTCGAACGGCATGCCGACTTCCGGCCGACCGGGTTGCGGCTGGCGCGGGCGGGCCTCGCGCCGCAGCCGGTGCACGAACTGCTCGGCGAGTGTCGGGCCGATACGCCGTTCGATTCGCTCGACGGCGGCATGAGGGTGCCGATGATCGGCCGCACGCGTGAACTCGACACACTGCTGCGCGCGTGGCAGGAGACGTGCGCACGCCATCGTCGTGCGATGCGCGGCGTGCCGCGGCTCGTCGTCGGCGATGCGGGAATCGGCAAGTCGCGCGTCGTGCATGCGCTGTGCGAGGCCGTGCGGACACAGGGCCACGCGTTCGCGTATTGCGGGTGCCTGCCCGAGCGGGAGAATCATGCGCTGTTTCCGATTCTGCGGTTCATCAGTGCGCATTGGCAACTCGATGCCGACAGCCCGCCCGGTACCACGCGCGCGGCGATCGACGCGATGCTCGCGCCGCTCGAATGCGATCGTGTGGCGGCCCGTGTCGCGCTGTCGACCTGGCTGGGGTTGCCCTGCGATGCGAAGGAGGCACGGTGGTCGGGCGCACGCGAACCGCACGCGCTGTTCGACGTGCTCGAGCAATTGATCGTGTCGCTTGGCAAGGGCGCGCCGGTGTTGCTCGTCGTCGAGGATGTGCAGTGGATCGACCGCTCGACCGAGGCCTTTCTTGCGTTCCTGCAGCGCTCGCCGCGCGCGGCGGCGCTCTGCGTCGTGCTCACGTCACGACCCGCCCGACTCGCTCGTTGGCGTGGCGCGACCGAACGCCAGGTGCTGCGCCGCCTGTCGCGCGACGATGCGCAGCGCCTGATGTCGGCATGCCTGGGCCAGGGCGCGCTCGATCCGGCCCGGCTCGACCCGCTCGTCCATCGGACGGCAGGCATTCCGCTGTTCATCGAGGCCGTCGCGCGCGAGCTGACGATGCGTGGGTCGGACGGCTCGCTCGCCGGGCTGCGGACGACCGACCCGTGCCCGCTTCCGCTCAGTCTCGGCGGAATGCTCGGACGCGCGTTCGACCGGATCGACGACGCGCGCGACACCGCGCAGCTCGCCGCGACGATCGGGCTCGAGGTGGATGCGCACTTGCTGGCCGCGGCATCGCCGCATGATCGCGCGACGCTCGACGCGCACCTGCAGCTGCTGCTAGAAGAACGGATCATGTACGCGCAGCATCGGCGCGATCGCGTGTTCTATTCGTTTCGCCATGCGTTGATTCGCGACGCGGCGTACGCGTCGATGCCGCCGGCCGTGCGATGCGCCAACCATGCGCGAGTCAGCCGCGCGCTGGCCGCGCAAACCGATCGCGGCGCCGGCGCGCATGCGAACGGCGTCGACGGACACTGCGCGCGCGCGTGCATGTGAATCCTGCATTCGATGCACGGATGTCCCAGCGGCGCCGCAACCCGCGTCCTACAGTGGGCCAGATATGCCGATCCGCCTTCCAGCGCCGGATCGGCCTTTAATCTGGAGACAGCCACATGACAGCCGAATACACCCTTCAACACCGGATCGCGGGCGAGGCATGCGACGCCGCACAGGGCGAGTGGTTCGAGAAATTCGAACCGTGCACCGGACACCTGCTTGCACGCGTGGCGGCCGGCACCGGTGCGGACGTCGACCGGGCCGTGCGCGCAGCCCGCGCGGAATTCGACGGCGGACACTGGAGCCGGTTGCCCGGCGCGGCGCGGGCGAAGCTGCTGCATCGGCTGGCCGACCTGCTCGAGCACGACGCTGAGCGCTTCGTCGAGCTGCTCGTGCGCGAACAGGGGCGCCCGGCCCTGGAAGTGCGCATGATGGACCTGCCGATGTCGATCGACACGCTGCGCTACTTCGCCGGATGGGCGGACAAGCTCGAAGGCCGCCAGATTCCGACCGGCGGCTTTATGGGGCGCCCGACCGTCAACTACACGGTGCGCGAAGCGGTTGGCGTCGCTGGCCTGATCGTGCCGTGGAATGCGCCGCTGATGATCGCGTGCTGGAAGCTCGCGCCCGCGCTCGCGGCCGGCTGCACGGTCGTGATCAAGCCGTCGGAGGACGCGCCGCTCGCAGTCGGCGCGCTGGCGGACCTGGCGGCGCAGGCGGGCTTTCCGCCGGGCGTCGTGAATCTCGTGCACGGCATCGGCGCGTCGGTCGGCGCCGCGCTGGTCAATCACCCGGGCGTCGACAAGATCAGCTTCACCGGCAGCACCGAGGTCGGCCGCACGATCGCGCGCGAAGCCGGCGCCCGGTTCAAGCGGCTGACGCTGGAACTCGGCGGCAAGGCGCCGCAGATCATCTTCGACGACGCGAATCTCGAGCAGGCGATCGCCGGCGTTGCGATGGGGTTGTTCGTCAACCAGGGGCAGACGTGCGCGGCCGGCACGCGCGTGCTGGTGCAGCGCCGTCACTACGACGACGTCGTCGGCGCGCTCGCGCATGCGGCGCGGTCGGTCAAGGTAGGCACGCCGTTCGACCCCGATACGCAGATGGGCGCGCTGATCAGCGCCCGCCATGCCGATCGCGTGAAGACGCACATCGCAGCGGCGCTGCGCGACGGCGCGACGATGGTCGCGGGCGACGAGCCGGTGCCGTCGCAGGGCTTCTTCGTGCGGCCGACCGTGTTTGCGAACGTCGATCCGGCGATGCGCATCGCGCGCGACGAAGTGTTCGGGCCGGTCGGCACGATCATTCCGTTCGATACGGAAGACGAGGCCGTCGCGCTGGCGAACGACACCGTCTATGCGCTGTCAGCATCGCTGTGGACCCGCGATCTCACGACCGCGCACCGCACCGCGGCCCGGCTGCGGGTCGGCGCGGTCGCGGTGAACGCGTGGAGCCCGCTCGACGCGCGGCTGCCGTGGGGCGGTTTCAAGGAGAGCGGCGTCGGGCGCGACCTGTCGCAAAGCGGGCTCGATGCGTACCTGGAGGAGAAGGTCGTCACGATCGCGATGTAGCCGCGCACGTTCCGGCACGGAGACACCACAACAACAAGATCGCGGGCGTTGCGTGGCTCGCCCGCCTATCCCACTCGACAGACACATGACTACTCAAGACCTGACCTTCGATTACGTCGTCATCGGCGCGGGTTCCGCCGGTTGCGTCGTGGCCGCGCGGCTGATCCAGCAGAACGCCGGTTCGGTGCTGCTGCTGGAAGCCGGCACGCGCGACGACAATCCGTTTCACCGGATTCCGGGCGGCGTGATGCAGGTGTTCCAGAAGAAATCGTGGCCCTACATGACCGAACCGCAGCCGAACGCGAACGGCCGCAGCATGATCATCGCGCAGGGCAAGGTGCTGGGCGGCGGCAGTTCGGTCAACGGGATGATCTATATCCGCGGGCAGCGCGAGGACTACGACGACTGGGCGACGCAGTGGGGATGCACGGACTGGCGCTACGACGACGTGCTGCCGTATTTCATGAAGGCGGAAGCGAACGAAAGCCTGGGGCCCGCGTATCACGGCCAGACCGGCCCGCTGCCCGTCAGCGAGAACCGCTATCGCCATCCGTTGACGGCCGCGTTCATCCGGGCCGGGCAGGAAATGGGGCTGCGCTACGTCAACGACTTCAACGGCGAAGTGCAGCAGGGCATCGGCTATTACCAGACGACGACGCGCAACGGCGAACGTGCGAGCACCGCACAGACCTATCTGGCGTCGGTGCGCAACGACGCGAAGCTGAAGGTGGTGACCGGCGCACTCGTGCACCGGATCCGGACCGATGCGGGGCACGCGGTCGCGGTCGAATTCAGCGAAGGCGGAAATGCGCCCGTGTCGGTGCGTGTGCGCAACGAGGTCGTCGTGAGCGCGGGGGCAATCGGGAGTCCGAAGGTGTTGATGCTGTCCGGTATCGGGCCGGCGGAGCATCTCGCTGCGCTCGGGATCGATCCGGTTGCCGCGTTGCCGGTCGGCCAGAACTTCCACGATCATCTGCACATGTCGGTGCAGGCGTCGATTCGCACGCCGGCGAGCCTCTATGGCGAGAACACGGGGTTCCGGGCGATGCGCCATTTCCTGCAATGGAAGTGCTTCAGGAGCGGGCTGCTGACCAGCAACATCCTCGAAGGCGGCGCATTCATCGATACGCTGGGCACGGGGCGGCCGGACGTTCAGTTCCATTTCCTGCCGCTGCTCGACAATTTCGACAATACGCCGGGAGAGAAGCCGCCCGCGAGCGAGCACGGCATGTCGGTCAAGGTCGGCCATCTGCAACCGAAATCGCGCGGGCAGGTGGGGTTGCGCAGCAAGGATCCGGCGGACCTGCCGAGGATCGACGCGAACTTCCTGAGCGACCCGGCCGACCTCGACGGTCAGATCCGGGCCGTTCAGGCCGGGCTCAGGATCCTGTCGGCGAAGGCACTGCAGGCGCACGTGAAGGAAATCGTCGCGCCGGCCCGGATCGATCCGGACGATCTGCCGGCGATCGAGCGATTCGTGCGGCAGGACATCAAGACCGTCTATCACCCGGCCGGCACTTGCAGGATGGGCGCGGACCCGCGCACGTCGGTGGTGGACCAGAAGACGCTGCGCGTGCACGGCTTCTCCAATCTGCGCGTGATCGACTGCTCGATCTGTCCGCAGGTGCCGAGCGGGAATACCAATGCGCCGGCGATCATGATCGGCGAACGCGGCGCCGATCTGCTGCTCGGTCGATGAAAGGGGCGGCGCAGGGATGACCTGCGCCGCCTTCGCGTCGGTCAACGCCGACACGGATCCGTTCGCATCAGAGCGGAAACACCGCCTTGAGCCAGAACGCCGCGCCTTCCGGGCGGTTTCGCACATCGGTTTCCATCTGGTATTTGGCGGTCACGAACCAGCCTTTCCCGCTGTCGTACTTAATCGACGGGCCGATCGCGAACGAACGGCCGCGATTGCCGGCGATGGTTTGCCCGGCCTGTGAGTCGTCCGTCATCTGCCGGTAGACATAGCCGCCCGCGCCGATCGTCAGGCCGTTGCCGAAACCCCAGCCCGCCGAATAGTCGACGATGAATTCCTGGCCGGACTGGTAGTCCGTCGCGTGGTTGCGCTGGTTGAAGGTCCACATGAGCTTCGCGTCGAACACCGGCCCGGTACGGCGGCCGTACGAAATGCCCGCGATCGGCTGGATCGCCCAGTAGTGTCGGCCGATGTTGGCCAGGTCGCTTTTGTCGTACCGGCCCGTCGGCGCGAAGACATCGACGGCGAGCAGCGTGTGGAGCGTCGGCGTGACGTGCCAGCCGAGCGCTGGGCCGAACGTCATGTCGCCGACACCGGTTCGCCGCTGAGCTTGCCCGCCCGCGTGCACGTCGAGCGTGACGAGCGGAAGCAGCGCGTGCATGGCCAGCGATGCGCCTGCAAATGTGTACGGCGTGACCCACACGATCCGCGGCGTCACCGAATACGCGGTGATGCTGAAGTCCGGCGGCGCGACGTTGCGGCCGTCGTTGTCGCGCAGTTCACCGGCGTGGTAGCGCTCCGCGTAGATCAGTGCATAGAGCCCCGGCGGCGGCAGTGCGCAGCACAGGTAGCCTTCCGCCCCGGTCGGGTAGACGGAGCCGCCGCCTTCGGTTGCGTGAGCGCCGTGCGCGACCGCGAGCGCGGACAGCATCACGGAAATGGAAAGTCGTTTCATCGTTTGTCTCCTCCTGCGGCGCGCGAGCGGCCGCCGTTTGTCTTCGGGCGGCGTGCGGGACGGCATCGGCCACGCACGTGAGGCCCGGCCGGAGGCCGGTTTCCGCCCGTCAGCAGGGTGCCGCGCCAGTTTCTCGATCGCATGTGTTTGCGTGCAGAGCCATCAGGAGTGCGGTGCATCTAGGTGAAATCTTTACTGCGTCAGGTAGCGTTCCGGCCGTGCATGGGAGTTGTGCGAATGTTCTTTTGCATCGACGCGCCGTACGCTACGAGCCGATCCCCTCTCATCGATGCTGGCCGGGCGCGTGTCGCCGCACGCGACCGGAAGTCGGGCGAGTCGATCGTCGCGCCCGCTGCAGGCTTACGCAGGCGGCCAGGCAATGGACGTACTTGAAAGCCGGATATTTCTGGAGGCGAACGTCATGATCGATTCGGGAGCGCATCCGCCGCTGCGGGAGGGCGGCGTGTCGTGCTGGTCGGAGCAGATCCGGCATCGGTTCTTTCCGCTGGAGCTCAATGCCGGCACGTCCGGCGAATTCGACGCAAACGTCGACGTGTTCGATCATGCGCGCTGCCGCGTGGCGCGCATTTCGGCAAGCGCGCATAGCGCCTCCATCGGACGCGACGCGTGCAAGACGCTGAAGCACCGCTACGTCAAGGTGATCTGGCAACTGAGCGGTGTGGCGAGACTCGAGCAGGGCGCGTGCGAAGTGATCGTGCCACCAGGGCATTTCACGTTGTACGAGGCGAGCAGCCCGTACTGGATTCAAAGCGACGCACACGGTGAATTCGTGACGATGCTGTGCGAAGTGGCCGACCATGACGCACTGCTGGCGTTGGCCCGGCACGCGATCGGCCGTGCGATGCCGACGACGGGCGGCGCGGCCGTGGCGCTCGCCAGCCTGCAGGCGATGATCGCCGAGGGCCGGCGCATGAATCCGCGCAGCCGCTTCGGCGTGCTGGAACTGGTGGCGACGTTGCTTGCCGAGACGATCGATTTCACGGACGGCACGGCGCCCGCTTCGCGGCGCAAGATCCGCGAGACGTTGCTGCGCGACGCGCAGCAATACATCCATCGGCATCTGGACGACGGCGAGCTGTCGCCCGATCGCATTGCCGCGGCATTGAAGGTGTGCCGCCGCACGCTCTACCAGGCGTTCGAATCGATCGGCGAGCGGCCGCAGGCGATGATCCAGCGCCTGCGGCTCGAGAAGTGCCACGAAGTGCTGTCGCAGACCGGCGCCGACGGGGCGAGCATTACGCGCCTCGCGTTGCAGTCTGGGTTTTCCGATCCGGCGTATTTTGCGCGCCTGTTTCGCCGGCGCTTCGGGGTCACGCCGTCGCAGTGTCGGGATGCGGGGATGCAGGATGGGAGTGGGGCGGAATCGTTGGGTTAGTCGTCTGCGCACCGGCAGGATGCGTGACTTGCTGGCGCTGCGCCCGGGTCGTCGGGCGATCCGGTTGCAGCGCCAGCTACGGGATCGCCGACTGGATTGACCGTGGGCCGGAATCGCGTGGCGAACCGATTCGTACGATCGGCCGCTTCATACGGTGACGACGCGCACATCGTGCCCGGATCGCGTCAACCCGGCAGCACGGCATTGACCACGATCTCGATGCCCATGCCCGGCACGACGAGCGCCTTGACGACCACGCTCGATCGGTTGGGATAGGGGGCGCGGAAATATTCCCGGTAGACGTTGTCGATGATCGGCATGCTGTCGACATCGGTCATCTGGATCTGCACCTGTGTGACGTCGTCGAGCGAGCCGCCAGCGGCGGCCATCGTTTGCGCCAGATTGGAAAAGGTCAGTCGTGCCTGATCCTCGATCGGTCCCGTGTCGACGCTGCCGTCGGACCGGACCGGGCCATGCGCAGTGAACACCAGATTGCCCGCGCGTACCGCCCATGAGAACGGCTGGCCGAGCGATGGCAGGCCGGTATCGATGACTTCCTTCATTGCACGTTCCCCCGCATCAGGCCGTCGAGCATCGCGTACCAGTCGCAATCCGGATCTCGCAGCGCGAGATGTGTTTCAAAGTGGTTCAAGTCGCGTGCTTCGCGACACACGACCGGGGCCGACTGGCAGGCCAGCAGGCTCGCCAGCCGCCGATTCGACCGGATCACGCGTTCCGAATCGTGCTCCCCGTAGCTCAGTGCGAACGGCACCGTATTACCGGCGGTCCAGCAGACGGGACTGAAGAGGCCATCGTCGTCCGCATCGCCGAGCACCATGTCGTACACCCGTGCTTCCAGGCTGCCTGCCGGCGGGGACGGATGTGCCAGATCCATGATTCCGCTGATCGGTGCGCATCCTCGTATCGTCACGCCGCCATTGATCGCGTCGTTGCGCCCGCCCAGGCGCAACGCCGTCAATGCGGCCAGATGACCGCCGGCCGAATGCCCCGCGACGTAGACCTGCTGCAGGTCGCCCGCGAAGCCCGGCGATGCAGCCAGCGCGCGCAGGAGCAGTGCGCAGTCGTCGAACGCGGCGGGCATCCGGCTTTCGGGCGCGAGGCGGTAGTCGGGCAGGACGAGCGTTGCACCGAGGCGGACGACATGCTCCGCCATGAAGTGCCCCCACTCCTTGTAGCCGTTCGTCCAGCCGCCGCCGTGCCAGAAGATGACGACCGGCGGTTTGTCGGCGTGACTCGCGTGGAAAACGTCGTAGCGGTGGAGGCGGCTCGGTCCGTAGCTGACATTCCGCTCGCAAGCGATGCCGGCGGGGACGTCCTGCGCCCAGGACAGTGCGGTGCGGGCATAGTTTTCCGCTTCGGCCGTCGGCAGCGGCATCTGCGCATCCAGTTGAAAAGGCGACGGGATCAATGGGTCTCCTCATGGTTATCGTGCCGGCGACGGCGGGCCGCCGCGCACCGGTTGGTTAGCATGCCGGACATCATAGAGCAGCCTGAAATTTATAAAAAGAACAAAATTTATGTTGACGGTGGTTATTGACCGACCAACAATGCGCCACATCGGATGACCGCCGTCGCGCAACGCGGCAGCAGCGCATCCGTCTTCGCGGGCAGGCGATTCGCGGGGATGACAAACAAGTCAGGAGACGACGATGGTTCAGGCGGTTGCCGTAGGCACCATGCGCAAGGTGACACTCAAGATCGTGCCGTTGCTGTTCGTGCTGTGGCTCGTGAATTTCCTCGATCGGGTCAACGTGAGCTTCGCGGCGCTCGACATGACGAAGACGTTTCATTTCACGCCTGAGCTCTACGGCTTTGGCGCGGGCATCTTCTTCATCGGCTACATCCTGTTCGAGATTCCGAGCAATCTGGCGCTGCAGCGCTTCGGCGCCCGCCTGTGGCTGGCACGCATCATCGTGACCTGGGGCATCGTTTCCGCATTGCAGGCGTTCGTCTTCAACGCGACGAGCTTCGTGGCGATCCGCTTCCTGCTCGGCGTGGCGGAGGCAGGCTTCCTGCCGGGCGTGCTCTATTACCTGACCCGCTGGTTTCCGGCGGAGCAGCGGGCCCGCGCGATCGGGCAGGTGATGTCGGCCAACATGATCGCTGTCGTGGTCGGCGCGCCGCTATCGGCGGCGATTCTGTCGATGGGGGACGTCGCCGGCCTGGCCGGGTGGCAATGGATCTTCATCCTCGAGGCGGTGCCGGCTGTCGCGCTCGGCGTGTTCGCGTACTTTTTCCTGTCGGACGAACCGGAGCATGCCAAGTGGCTGTCGGCGCCGGAGCGCGAATGGCTCGTCGACACGATGCAGCGCGATCGTGAAGCCGCGGCATCGCTGGGAACCGAGAAGCTGGGCGTGGCGATGCGGGAACCGATCGTCTGGCTGCTGGGGATGCTTTATCTGCTGGTCGGAACGGGCTTCTTCGGCATCACGCTGTGGTTGCCCCAGATCGTCAAGCAGATGGCGGCGATGTCGACGATCCAGGTTGGCATGCTGAGCGCGTTGCCGTTCCTGCTCGGCGCGATTGCGATGGTGCTCAATGGCCGGCATTCGGACAGGACTCGTGAGCGCCGCTGGCATCTGGCGATTCCGCTGGCGGTCGGCAGCCTCGGCTTGCTGGCAAGCGCACTCGTTCACTCGGCTGCACTGGAACTGGCATTCGTCTGCGTTGCGATGGTCGGAATCGGCGCTTCGCTAAGCGTCTTCTGGTCGATCCCGTCGTCGTTCCTGACCGGTCGGGCCGCAGCCGGCGGGCTGGCGCTGGTCAACACCATCAGCGGCCTGTCGGGCTTCATCGGGCCTTATGCGATCGGCTGGATTCGTGGGCACTCGCCCGACTTCTCCAATGCGCTGTTCTTCATGGCCGGCAGCATCGCGGCAGCGGCCGTGCTTGCCACGATCCTGCCGTTTCCCGGTGTGCCGGGCCGCAAGCTCGACCCGACGCCCCACTCGGCAGCCTGACAGGCGCTCGAGGCGAGCGCTCGTCGCGATCGCGCTACGCCGGATCAGGGCAGCAGTTGCGCGACAACCTGTGCGGTTTCGTCGATGTGCGCGAGCAGCAGCTTGCGCGCGCGCGGTGCGTCGCGATCCAGTACGGCTTCCATCAACTCCTGGTGTTCCCTGACGATGTCGCGAGCGAGCGCTTCCTTTGGAAGCGGTGCGGTGAAGCGCATGCGGCGGTAGCGCTCGGAATGCCGCACGAGTTGTTCGTCGATGCGACGTAGCCACGCTGAGCGGGCGGCGCTGATCAGGGATGCGTGGAAGCGTCGATGGGCGAGTTCCCAGCGATTTGCCGCCTGGATGTCGTCGGGGGCGGGTAGCGGCGTATGGACCAGCTTGTAGAAGGCTGCGGTGATCTGCGCACCCCATTCCTCGTCGCCATGCTTGATCGCGTCGACAAGCAGTTCGCCTTCGATTTTCTTGCGCGCCTCGAGGATGTCGAGCAGATCGTCCCGTGACGCTTCGGCAACCCTGAAGCCGCGCTGGCCCTCGTTCGTCACGAGCCCGTCGCAACTGAGCAGCATCAGCGCTTCGCGAATGGGGCTGATGCCGACGCCATAGCGTTCCTGAAGCGTCTGCGGCTTGAGCTTTTCTCCCGGCGGAAAGGCACCGGATAGCAGGTCGTTCTGCAGGTATTCGTAGGCCTGCTCCGAAAGTGTGGCTTTCGGCGTATCGGCCCCCGCGCGTTGCGGTGTTTGCGCTCTTTGCACCATGTCCCGTTCCTGAACCGTCGCCCGCTGCGACCGGATTCGTCCCAAAAGTATATGCAGGCGCCCAATTTATAGGGAAAACCGCAGGTTTTGCAAGAATTCCATATTTTATATAGACACATAAATTTATAAATTATATGGTTTCGACGGAATCCTAACGAAATGCGGCGTCAACCTTCTTGCTCGGGGAATCGAATGAAAAAGCGTCTGGCATGGCCTTGCCTGTTTCTGGTGCTGGCTGGAGCGGGGCATGCTCAAAGCAGCGTGACGATGTACGGATTGCTGTCGGAGGGCGTCATGGTCACCAGCAATGCTGGCGGGCATCGGCAGTGGCAACTGGCGAGCGGGGTCCAGCAGGCGCCGCGATGGGGGATCACCGGCAAGGAGGATCTGGGCGGTGGCAACCGCGCGATCTTCACGCTGGAAAACGGCTTCAACCTGTCGACAGGCACGCTGGGCCAGGGAGGGCGTCTCTTCGGGCGGCAAGCGTTCGTGGGCCTCGCCAACGAACGGCTCGGCCAGCTCACGTTCGGCCGCCAGATCGATACCATGGCGCAGACGCTCGCGCCATACGAGGCGGCCGTGCAGTTTGCGACCTACGGGCCGCCGATCGGCGACAGCGACAACATTTTCCCGACGTTCCGCGTGAACAATACGGTCCAGTACAAGAGCCCCGAGGTGGCGGGTTTCCGGTTGCTGTCGGCGTATGCGCTGTCGAACATGGCGGGCGGCTTTTCCGTCAACCGTGACTTCAATGCCGGATTGACCTATGCGAACGGGCCGTTGAGTGCCGGCATCGCCTATCACGCGGTCAACCGGCCGAACGATGCGGCGAACCCGTCAGGGGCCGTGTCGGGCGACTACGGATTCACGTCGCCGTTCGCGACGAGTGCGACGGGCGCGGGCGTCGACAAGCAGCAGATGGCCGGTATCGGCGGATCCTATGCGCTCGGCCCCGCAAAGGTCTCGCTGATGCTCACCCACGTGCTGTTCGACTACGTCGACCAGTCGCGGCTCAGGCTCACCAACTACGAATTGACGGTGACCGATTTCCTGTCGCCGACCGTCCTGATCGGTATGGGCTACATCTACACGACCGGTCGCTATCAACCGACCGGCAAGTCACCGAAATGGCACCAGGTGGATGCCGGCATCGACTGGTTCCTGTCGAAGCGCACCGATCTCTTTCTGGTCGGCATCTTCCAGAAGGCCGCAGGGGACGCGCAGTACGCGCAGATCTATTACAACTCGCCATCGAGTTCGCGGCAGCAGATTTCCGCGTCGATCGGCATACGGCACAAGTTTTGAGCCGATGGTTCCGGTCGATGCACGCTCGACCGGAACCATGGGGAGCCGCTCCCTCTTCCTTCAGAACCGCGTGCTGAACCCGACCCGCGCGATCGACTGCAGCGCGCCGCTCGACGCACCGTTCGCATCCATCACGCCATTGATCTGCGCGTTGCTGCCGTGGCTCGCGCGCTGATGCACGCCGGCCACATACACCATCGTGCGTTTCGACAGCCAGTACTGGACGGCGGCCAGGAACTGGTGCGCGTGCGCGTTGTCGAGTGTGTCGTTGCCCTTCATGTACGTGTAGCTCGCGCCGATCACCCACGCCGGTGACGGTCGCCACGCGGCGCCGGCTTCCGCCGACCACGCGCCCGCGCCGTTCTGCGCGTTGCGCACCGTCGTGAAGAGCGCTTTCCCCGTGACCGTGCCGAGCGTGTAGTGCACGCCCGCGCCCCAGTTGCGTACGCTGGTAGGCGGCAGCCCGTCCGTCGCGCCGTACTTCTGGTTCGTATAGGCCGCGCCCGCGCCGAACGGACCGTTGTCGTAGCTCGCGCCGACGCTGACCGTGTTGTTCGCGCCGACCGACCCCGCGAAGTTTCCGAAACCGTACAACGCACCGAAGGTCAGGCCCGACAGCGACGGGCTCGTGTACTTGACCGAATTCGCGACGCGATTGCTGCCCGCGACGCGATCCCAGTCGAATGCGCCGGTCGGATTGTTCGGCAACGCGAGCTTGTCGAACGGGCCGTTGCGAAAGCCGTACAGGCCGACGAGATCCTGCGCGATCTCGTTGCCGCTCGCGGCCAGCGAATCGACCATGAGCTCGTACTGGTTGCCGAGCGTCAGCTTGCCGTAGCGGTCGTTTTCCACGCCGACATAGGCCTGGCGCGCAAACAGCCCGCCGCCGATGATCGAGCCGTTGCCGAGCGAATACTGGTTGACGAGCCGGAAGATCGCGCGCGTGCCCGCGCCGAGATCCTCCTTGCCTTCGAAACCGAGCAGGTTCGGGAAGAAGATGTTGTCGTCGAACTTCGCGGCACCGTGGCCGCCCTGATTGCTGACATAGCTGATACCGGCATCCATCAGCCCGAACATCGTCACGCTGCTCTGCGCGAACGATGCGGCGGGAATGGCGCATGCCGCGAGCGCCAGAAGGGTCTTTTTCGTCATCTCCAATGTGCTCCTCACATGTTTCCGATCGGATCGGATATTTTTGATTGGACTACTGATTGATATGAACAAAGCCGAACCGGAAGAATCCCGGTTCAGGGGTAACCGAAGGAAATCGGTATGTGACGGGCATCGGCAGAAATCGCGTGTCTGCCGATGCCCGTTCAGCTGCGGGCTAGACCGTCGAATACCCGCCATCGACCGGCACGACCGCGCCGGTCACGAACGATGCGCCGGGTGAGCACAGGAACAGGATCACGTCCGCGACTTCGTCGGCCGTGCCCCAGCGCCCGAGCGGCGTGCGTTCGAGAATGCGTCGCGATGCCTGCATGTCGGCCTTCAGGCCGCTGCTGAGCGGCGTGTCGATCCAGCCGGGCGCGACCGCGTTCACACGGATGCCGCGATCGGCCCACGCCTGCGCGAGCGAGCGCGTGAGCTGCGCAATGCCACCCTTGCTCGCGCTGTACGCGGGGCGGTCCTTGCTGCCGAAGTACGTGTACATCGACGCGACATTGACGATGCTGCCGCCGTGCGCCGACAGTGCCGGCCGTGCGGCGTCGGAGGCCCGCATCACCGACGTCAGGTTCACGTTCAGCACGAGCTCGAACTGGTCCATCCGGTATTCGTCCGCGTGCCGGCTGATGCCGACGCCGTTGACGAGCACGTCGAGCCGCGGCAGCGCCGCGATCGTGCGCGTCAGCGCGTCGCTGTCGGTCACGTCGAGTTCCACGCAGCGGATGCCCGCATGCACGGGTGCGTGCGGGCCGGCCGCGTCGAGCCCGAGCGCGACGACCGACGCGCCGGCCTGCGCGAACCGCATCGCCGTGCGCGCACCGATACCCGACGTGCCGCCCGTCACGACGACGGACTGGCCCTCAAACGCCCACTGACGACTCATGCTCGATGCTCCCGATGGTGTGCGCGCGACGGGGAGGCCGTTGCGCGGGTGAAACGAGGATCTTGATCTGCGCGCGGTCGGCGAGCAGCGCGTCGAAGCCGTCGGCGACGGCGTCTTCGAGCGACACGGTGCGCGTGACGATCGACGTGAGGTCGAGCGCACCCGACGCGACGATGCGCAGCAGGTCTTCGTACGCATGCCGGTAGCCGACGCTCGCCGTGAAGGTCAGCTCGTCGTTGACCGCGCGGAACGCGTCGAAGCCCGCATGCGGCATCAGGCCGACCATCACGATGCGTCCACCCTTGCGCAGCGCGTGCATCGCCGATTCGAACGTTGTCTGCAGCCCGGCCGCTTCGAAACTCGCATCGACGCCGAGCCCGCCCGTGGCCGCGCGGATCGCGTCCTGCAGTGCGGATGCACCGAGTGCGCGTGCATCGAACGTATGCGTTGCGCCGAAGCGCGTGGCCGCCGCGAGCCGTTCGGGCGAGACATCGACAGCCACGATCGTGGTCGCGCCCTGCAGCTTCGCGAGCATGATCAGCAACAGGCCGATCGGCCCGAGGCCGAACACCGCACAGGTTTCGCCGAGCCGCAGCTCGCCACGCCGCAACGCGTGCAGCGCGACGGCCGCCGGCTCCATCACCGCGGCCTGTTCGAGACTCACGCCGTCGGGCAAGCGATGCAGCATGTACGCCGGCACGACCGCGAAGTCGGCCATGCCGCCGTCGCCCATCAGCCCGGCGAAGCCCATCGACACGCACAGGTTGTACGACCCCGAGCGGCAGTACGCGCACTGGCTGCAGCGATACTCGGGCTCGACCGCGACGCGATCGCCCGCGCGCAGCGCCGTCACGCCTTCGCCGACTTCGACGACGGTGCCGCAGAACTCGTGGCCGAGCGTCAGCGGCGCGGTACGGCGAGACAGCGGATGCGGCGTGTCGACCGGGATCGCGTGCGGGCCGTCCGCATATTCGTGCAGGTCGCTGCCGCAGATCCCGCAATACGCGACCGCGATGCGCACGTCGCCTGGGCCGACGCGCGGCGTGTCGATTTCCACGAGACGGACGTCGCGCGGGCCATGCCATTGAAGTGCTCGCATGTCAGCGACCTCCGAGGTTTTGCGCATCGAGACGGCTCGCGGCCGAGCCGGCGAGCGCGCGCTTGCGCAGCACGGCGGGCGCGGTTTCGACGAGGCCGAACGACAGCACGCATGCGAGGATCGCGCCGGCGGCCGACGTCCACATCGCGAACTGCAAGCCGTACTTGTCGGCCGCGAAGCCGGCGACGGTCGGCGCAACGAAGCCGCCGATCAACTCGCCCGCGCCCATGATCAGGCCGAGCGCGCTGGCGATCGCGCGCGGCGGCACCGTTTCGGCGGGGATCGTCGCCATGAACAGCGTGAAGCAGCCGAGGCCCGTGTAGGTGGCGAACACGAGCGCACAGAGCACCCACAGCGAGCCGGCATGGATCAGCACGATCGGGCACACGGCCGCGATCAGTGCGAACGCGATCATCGTCGGCTTGCGGCCGATCCGGTCGGAGATCGCCGGCACCGCGAAGCCCCAGAACACCCACGCGGCGCCGAGGCAGGTCATCACGACGCCCATGTCGGACGGCGACAGGTGGCGGCTTTCCACGAGGAACACCGGCGCGAACGAGATGATCACGATGAACCACGTGAGAAAGAAGCAACTGATCAGCATGCAGAGCAGGATGTTGCGTTCCTTCAGCAACGCCCAGCGGCTGACTGCCGCGCCGCTCGCGGCCGGCGTGCCGGCGGTATCGGCCTGCGCGTGCCGCACGCCGCCGGGCGGCACTTCGCGCACCCAGCGCCAGATGCAGAACGCGATCAGGAAGCCCGGAACGCACGACACGTAGAACGCCTCGCGCCAGCCGTACGCGGTTGCGATGCCGATGACCACCGGCGGGCCGATCATCGCGCCGAGCAGGCCGGCGGCGGAGCCTTGCAGCAGGCCCATGTTCAGCCCGCGGCGGCTCGGCGTCGAGCTTTCGACCATCAGCGATTGCGACAGCGGCAGCACGGGGCCTTCGGCGATGCCCATCAGCGCGCGGAACGCGATCAGGCTCGCGAAGCCGCCGACGAGCCCCGACAGCGCCGAACACACGGAAAAGCCGAGCACGGCCGCGATCAGCAGCGGCTTGCGCGTGCCGCGCGCGTCGGACCACGCGCCCGTCGCGGCACCGGACAATGCCCACGTGAGCGCGAGCGCGGACGACACCATGCCGAGCTGCGTGTTCGTCAGGTGCAGCTCGGCCGACATGAACGGGAACAGGAACGACAGCGCGAGGCGGTCGAAGAACACGAAGCCGAACGTCATGAACAGGATCAGCAGCAGCCGGTTCTCGTACGTCCAGGCGGATCGGGGGGAGGAAGGAGATGTCATGGTGAGCCTCGGCGCGCGTCAGCGGAACAGCTTCTCGATCGCTTGCGCGCCGAGGCCGACCTTCTCGTAATGCGCCTTGCACATCGCGATGTACGAGTGCACATCGAAGTAGCCGTCGGGGTTGCCGGCTTCGTCGAGCCAGATCAGCGGCCCCTTGACGATGAAGAACGCGCGCATCGGCTCCGGGTGATCGAACGCGACGAGCGTGTGGCCTTCGCCCGGTGTCTCGTACACGAAATCGCCGCGCGTCGCGGTCCATTCGTGCTCCAGATAACCCCACTTGCCTGACAGCGTGTAAGCGAACACCTCGTGCGGGTGATAGTGCCGGTTCACGAGCCCGGCTTCCTTCGCCATCAGGATGTCGCACCATTTGTTCTGCGACGGCGAAATCCACAGCGGCCGTGACGAAACCGTTTCGGTGAACGGAACGTAATAGCGATCGTCGTCGGTGGCCGCGTTCGCGATGTACGCTTCGGGCAGCGCATCGGGCTTGAACGGATTGGCAATCGGCGGGATGTTTTGCCAGAATTCGGCTACGGCTTTGTCGACCACGGTTTGTCTCCTGGTGTATGAGTTGTCGTGGGCTCGACTTTAGCCAGCCGGTGCGCGCCGCTCTTGACTGGGCTGGACGAATTGCTTGACCGCGCCGGACATTGCATCGCACCAGAATCCAGACGAACCATCCCCCAATCCGTGCTGCTCCGCACGACAGGCGCCCGCAGGAGGCGACGTGACGAATTCGACCGTTTTTTCCCGCACGCGAGGCTCGACGGCCGACGTGCCGGTGCGCGACAGGATGGCGTACTGGGACGCGTTCAATGCGGCGACGCTGGTCGGGCTGCGTTGCTCGTCGTTGTCGCCGGCCGGGCTCGAGGTCGAGAAGACCGATATCGCGCTGCCGGGCCTCGGCATCGCGGACATCAGCGGCCAGGATCACGTGATCGAGCGCAGCCCCGCGCTGGTGCGCCAGTTGCCGAAGGAGTCGCTGTTTGCGTGCCAGATCCTGAGCGGGCGCGCGTATTTCATCCAGCGGGACCGCTGCCTGCTCGCGGACGCCGGCGATGTCGTCGTCTACGACACGCGCGTGCCCTATCTGTTCGGATTCCTGACACCGATGCGGCAGCTGCTGATCGATATTCCGATCACGACGTTCGACGACCGGCTCGATGCGGAGCTGGCCGCGCTGCCGCTGCGGATCGCGCCGAAGCCGGGCGCGGGCGCGATGCTCGGTGCGACGTTGCGCGCGAGCGTCGAGCGCTTCATGAAGGATCCGGTCGAGCATGACGCCACGCGGTTCGCCGAACACACGCGCACGCTGATCGCCGAGCTCATCGATGCAGAGGTGAACGGTGCGGGTGCTTCGCGCGCGTCGCTGTCGTATCTGCTGACCGCGAAGCAGTACATCGCGACGCATCTCGGCGACCCGGAACTCGCGCCGCAGGCCGTCGCGGACGCGGTCGGGCTGTCGCTGCGGCATCTGGGCCGGCTCTTCGCGGCCGAAGGCGAGTCGATCACGCAGCACATCTGGTCGGAGCGGCTGTCGCATGCGCATCGCGAGCTGACCGATGCGCGGCTGCGCAAGACGAGCGTCGGCGAAATCGCGTTCCGCTGGGGATTTTCGAGCCAGGCGCACTTCAGTCGTGCGATTCGTGAGCGCTATGGTGCGTCGCCGATGGCGCTGCGCGACGCGGCGCGGGCGGATGGGAGCTGATTGCGGCAGGTGATGCGGATGGAGCGGCGGCGCGTGTTTCACGCGCCGTTTTGCTTTTCAGCGGCTGTTGAACAGCCGTGCACGCGCGTCGCCGTATCGCGTTACTCCGCGAGCATGAACTCGGCGCAGCGCTCCGCGATCATGATCGTCGGCGCGTTCGTGTTGCCGGACACGATGCGCGGCATCACCGACGCATCGCAGATCCGCAATCCGTCGACACCTTGCACAGCGAGGCGCGGTGTGACGACCGCATGCGCGTCGTTGCCCATGCGACAGGTGCCGGCCGGGTGATAGACGGTTTTCGCGCGATGCCGCACATAGTCGGCGAGTGCCGTGTCGGTCAATGTCTCGGCTTCGCGCACGATGCGTGCGAGCGACGGCGCACGGATGATCTGCCGCGCGAGCGCGACGCCGCGCACGAGGCCGTCGACATCGGCCGGGTCGGACAACGCGCCGCTGTCGAACAGGATCGGTGCGGCCGGATCGTTGCCGCGCAGTTGCACCGAGCCGCGCGAGCGCGGCCTGAGCAGGCATGGGTTGATCGACAGGCCGTGGCCGGGCAGTGGCTCGCGGTCGACGTCGCCGACGAGCGTCGGCAGCACGTGGAACTGGATGTCCGGGCGGCCGCTGCCGGTCGTGTCGACGAACGCGCCGGATTCGACGACGTTCGACGTCAGCAGGCCCGTGCGGCACAGCATCCACTGCAGCCCGTGCCGCAGCGCTTTCAGCCCGCGATCCTCGCCCAGCAGGCTGACGGGCGCGTGGCTGCGGCCGTAGATCGAGACTTCGAGATGATCCTGGTAGTTCGCGCCGACGTCGCGGCTGTCGTGCAGCACGTCGATGCCGTGCGCGTGCAGGTGCGCGCCGGGCCCGATGCCCGACAGCATCAGCAGCTTCGGCGTGCTTAGCGCGCCGGCCGCGAGCACGACGTCGGCGCGCGCGGCGGCCGAACCCGTCGCGCCGCTTTCCGTCCGCCATTCGACACCGCTCGCGCGCTGGCCGTCGAACCGGATGCGCGTGACGCGGCAGCCGGTCAGCACGCGCAGGTTCGGGTGGCCGATCGCGTCGGCGAGATAGGTGGCCGCGGTACTGCCGCGCTGCCCGTCGAAGATCGTCGTGTGGTAGAAGCCGACGCCATGTTGCGCGGCGCCGTTGAAGTCGTCGTTGTACGCGATGCCGGTTTCCTGCGCGGCTTTCACGAACGCGAGGCTCAGCGGATGGCGGAAGCGCGTGTCGCCGACCTTCAGCGGCCCGTCGGTGCCGTGAAACGGCTCGGAGAGCCGCAGGTGCGATTCGGCGCGCTTGAACACGGGCAGTACGTCGTCCCAGCCCCAACCCGTGCAGCCGAGCGCGGCCCAGTCGTCGTAGTCGTCGCGCGTGCCGCGCACGTACAGCATCGCATTGACCGAACTGCCGCCGCCGAGCGTGCGGCCCTGCGGCACATAGGTCTTGCGGCCCGCCGCACCGGCTTGCGGCTCGCTCTCGAACGTGACCGTGCGCCGCGTGCCGAGCACGCGGATGAACGTCGCCGGCATCCGGATGAACAGGCTGTCGTCCTTCGGGCCGTCCTCGAGCAGCAGCACGCGCCTGCCGGCCTTCACCAGCCGGTGCGCGACCGTGCAGCCGGCCGAACCGCCGCCGACGACGATATGGTCGTACGTCTCCATCCCGCTTCTTCTCCTTGCTGTCGGGCGGCGGAACGAGTGCCGCCGCGCAGGAAGCCAGCTTAGCGACCGCTATGCGGCCCCATTTGACCGGGACGGACGCCGTGCTTGCCTCGCAGGGACACGGCGGCGGATGGTGGGTGGCAGATTGCGGACTAGCGCGCGTCGGCCGGCGCCGGCGCGCGCGTATCGCTCGGCGTCTCGCCGAAGCGCGCGCGGTAGCTGCGGCTGAAGTGCGCGCTGTTGTTGAAGCCCCATCGGAACGCGATCTCGCTGACCGTCAGGTGCTTCAGCGACCGGTCGCGCAGGTCGGCGCGGCAGCGCTCGAGCCGCCGCGCGAGGATGTAGCGCGTGAGCGGCATCCCTTCGATTTCGAAGACGCGCGCGAGCTGGCGCGGCGACAGGTTGATCGCGCGGCTCACCGACTGGCTGTCGAGATCGTCGTCGGCGAGATGGCTGTCGATGAACGCCTTGGCGCGCGACAGCGTGTGGACGGTCGACTTGGTCGGCGACGCGTCGCCGTCGCGCAGCCGCAGCATCGACTGCACGAGATCGAGGATCGCGGCGGCGCGCCGTTCGCGGGCGTCGGACGTCGGCTCCGGTGGCGCGGCGAGCAGCGCATAGACCTGCCGCACGGCCCACGATGCGACGCCGTCGTCCCGGTCGATCTTGACGAGGCTGCGGTAGCGCCACGGGCCGACGCGCGCCTCGAACACGTCGCGCGGCACGTCGAGCACGGTCATCGCCATGTCGGCGGGAAAGCCGTGGCCGTACGGCATCGACGTGTCGTAGAGGACGAGGTCGCCGGGCCCGTGCTGCATGCAGTCGACGTCCTGGAACGTATAGCCTTGCCCTGCGTGCATCAGGCAGATGAACACGGCGTCGCGCTGGTCCGCATGGATGTTGTGCGACGTGCGCACGACCGCGTGCCGGTTCGCGACGATGTCGCAGGCGCCGAACAGCCCGAGATCGCGCTTGCGCAGCGACGCGTCGATGCCTTCGGACGACTTGCCGCTGCATTCGATCCGCACGAGCGTGCGCGCGACATGGTCGACCCAGAAGTCCACGCGTTCGTGGCCGCGTACGGCACGCGTCGAGATCGTGGCGATCTCCGTGCTGGTGTCCGGCATGACGTTCTCCCAATGACCGCCTGAGCGGCGCAGTCTCGGGCAGGTCGAACGGCGCGGTCAATCCGTGAAAGACCGGGGACGGGCGTGTGACGCGCTTGCAGTGGGGCGCTGTGGCTGCAAGCGCGATCAATGTCCGTCTGAGTCAACACAAGCGGCCGTGCCGGTCAAAACGCGATGGCGGTTTTCGGCTATGTGGTGTGCATTTCGCGACGCATGTGAGACAGGTGCCGCCGGCTTACCTTGACGAGGACGACGTCAGCCCGAGCGACACGTCCTGCTCGTAACCCATCTTGCCGCCGCGGTACTCGACGCTGACGTAGCCGGCCCGCCGCGCGTCGGCGACGTTGGCGTAGATCGACGTCATCACCATTCCCGCGTCGCAGTCGAGCGGGATCGTGCGGTCGATGCGGCCCGTCGCGATGTTCACGGCCCGCAGCGACTGCATCGCAATGCCGCACTTGTCGGACAGCGCATAGACACCGACCAGCATGTGGGTCTTCGTGCGATACCACATCGGAATATCGACTGTGCCGTTGAGCTGGAGGTGATCCTGATCGTTGTCGTTCAACCGCCCGACTTCGTTCAGCGTGATCGGGAGTGTCTTGCGGCCGTCGTCCCAGACGCCGGTTGCCGTTTTACCGGCGACGTTCAATGTGATCGGGCAGGGCTTCGGCCGCGATGGCGATGCGGCCGGCACGACCGGCGAGTCGGCGTTCGAGGCGGGCGGCGATGCTTCGCACAGCGTCACGCGGCCGTCGGGCTCGCGGTGGCCCTGCAGCGTGATCGGCCTGCGATGCGCGTCGTAGTAGTAGCTGCCGTCGACGCGCCAGCGGCCCGCGTCGTTGTGGTTGATGGCGTCGTAGGTCTGCAGCGAGACGTGGACGGGTGCATTGCCGATCGTGCCGGTGTAGTTCGTGACTTCGTACCAGCCTGCGTAAGACGCGGCCGGCGCGCACGCGAACAACACGGCGAGCATGGCGACGAACGGGGGAGCGTAGCGGGTGCGACGAGTGTTCCGGGACATGGGCGGTGTATGTGCGTGGTGTAGGCCTGGCCGTCACGGATATCGGTCCGGGGCCGCGTCGAGCCGTGCGGCGGGCCGCCCGGGCGCACGCCATTGTATCCATCTGCACTCACGGATTGCCCGCCTCCGCGAATGCGGCGGCAAGGGCGCGCACATGACGCAGGCCGGTCGCGGAACCGCGCGCATGGCGCGATCCGATCGACCGGCCCGCCACCGACTTCAGCCCGCGCTGGCCTCATCGATCCGGCGAATATCGTCCTGATCGAGCTGAACGCGGATCGCTTCGCCGAGCGATTCCAGCTGCGCCAGCGACGTCGCGCTGGCGATCGGCGCGGTGATCGTCGGCCGTGCGATCTGCCAGGCGAGCGCGATCGCGGCCGGTTGCGTGCCGTGCTTCTCGGCCACCGCATCGAGGGCTGCGAGGATGCGCAGCCCGCGCTCATTGAGATACCCGGCGACGCGATCGCCGCGCACGCTCTTCTTCAGGTCGGCCTCGCTGCGGTACTTGCCCGACAGGAAGCCGCTCGCGAGCGCGTAGTAGTTGACGACACCGAGCTTCAGGTCGCGCACGACCGGTTCGAGATCGCGTTCGTAGTCGGCGCGGTCGAGCTGGTTGTATTCGGGCTGGATGACCTGGTACGCGGGCAGGCCGTCGCGCTTGCTGATGTCGGCCGCTTCGCGCAGGCGTGCGCCGCTGTAGTTCGATGCGCCGATGATTCGCACCTTGCCCGCGTCGATCAGCGTTTGATAGGCGCCGAGCGTTTCTTCGAGCGGGGCCGTATCGGCGAGATCGCTGTGCGAGAAATACAGGTCGATGTAGTCGGTCTGCAGGCGGCGCAGCGAATCGTCGGCGGCCTTCAGGATGTTGTCGCGGGTCAGCCCTGCGCGCGTGGCCAGCAGGCCGACCTTGGTCGAGATCACGACCTGCTCGCGCTTGCCGGAACGCTTGAGCCACTTGCCGATGATCGTTTCCGATTCGCCGCCACTGTTGCCGGGGGCCCAGGCCGAATAGACGTCGGCCGTGTCGATGAAGTTGATGCCGGTATCGGCGAGCGCGTCGAGCAGCGCAAACGACGTGTTCTCGTCGACGGTCCAGCCGAAGACGTTGCCGCCGAACGTGAGCGGCGAAACCTGGATGTTCGACGTGCCGAGGGTGCGTAGTGCCATGTTCTGCTCCGATTTCTGCGGGGTGACGGAATGGAACTGCGGGATGGGCCGAGACGACTACGGCGAGACGACGAGGTACGTGGCGTGGTCACGCCGTTGTCGCGGGACGCCGGACATTCTCGCCGATCGCTTCGATTCGTGCAGTCAGCGCGCCGTCGCGATGGCGGACGGTTTGACGCGGATGACGGACACGCCATCCGTTGCGTGAGTGTTTCGCGTGGCTGCGTTCGATCGGGAACCGATTATTTGTCGCGGCTGGCGCGACGGGGCGCGGAACGGAGTGCGGAGGGAGGCGGGCGGGAGGGCGGATGCTCCGGCATTGCGCCGGAGCGGGCGGGACGACGGGCGGCAAGCGGCCGCCCGTGCGACGGTGAGCAGGTCAGCGCAACTGCACGGCCGCGAGAAACAGCACCATGCTGCCGATCGCACCATCGAGCACGCGCCACGCCACCGCTTTGCGGAACCACGGCGCGAGCAGTCGCGCACCGTAGCCGAGCCCGAGGAACCACACGAGGCTGACCGACATCGCGCCGATCGCGAACGCGAGCCGCGCGCCTTCCGGCTCGCGTGCGCCGGCCGTGCCGATCAGCAGGAACGTGTCGAGATACACGTGCGGGTTGAGCCACGTGAACGCGAGCGTCATCAGCACGATAGCCAGGCCGCTCTGCGGCGGCGGCGCAACCGCGTCGCCGCGCACGTCGAGCGTTTCGTGGCCCGGCTTGAACGCGCGGCGCAGCGCGTTGATGCCGAACCACGCGAGATACGCGAGGCCGACGTACAGCACCGCGTGGACAAAGGTCGGATAGCGTTCGACGAGCACCGATGCGCCGCCGACGCCCGCGCCGATCAGGATCATGTCGGACAGCGCGCACAGCAGCACGATCTTGCCGACGTGCGAGCGCATGATGCCCTGCCGCAGCACGAATGCGTTCTGCGCGCCGATGGTGACGATAAGTGAACCGCAGAGTGCGGCGCCGTGGGAAAAAGCGAGCCAGTTCATGGTGGGTGACAGCAGTGGGAGTAGTAGACGGATGAATCGGGTAGCGCTAGTCTGCGGTCAGCATGAAAATAAGAGAAGCTAATTCACCTAATGCAGATTAAGGAAATCTAATGCTCGACTACGCGTTGCTCGATGCCCTCGCGGCCGTGATCCGGCACGGCTCGTTCGAGCGGGCGGCCAAGGAGCTGAATGTCACCGCGTCGGCCGTGTCGCAGCGCGTGAAACTGCTGGAGGAGCGGGTCGGCAGCGTGCTCGTCAAGCGCGGGCAGCCGTGCGTCGCGACGACGTCGGGTGCGCTGCTGTGCCGGCATACCGAGCGCGTGCAGCTGCTCGAGGCCGAGCTGGGCGGCCGGATGCCGGCGCTGCCGGGCCAGATCGCGAGCGCGTGGCCGACGTTGCGCGTGGCCGTCAACGACGACAGCGTCGCGACGTGGTTCATCGACGCGGTCGGGCCGTTCTGCACGGAGCGCGAAACGTTGCTCGACCTCGTGATCGACGACCAGGATTACACCGCTTCGCGCATTCGCGACGGCAGCGTGCAGGGCGCGGTGACCGCACAGGCCGAGCCGATCCAGGGATGCAGGTCGGAGCGACTGGGGCGCATTCGCTATCGCGCGGTGTGCTCGCCGGCGTTCTACGAACGCTACTTTGGCGCGGGCATCACGCGCGATGCGCTGCGCCGCGCGCCGTGCGTGATGTTCAATCCGAAGGACGGGCTGCAGGCGCGTTTCATCCGGCGCGTGACGCGCGCGGATCTCGATCCGCCGCAGCACTGGATACCGCACGTCGCAGGCTACCTGCGTGCATGCGAAACGGGATTGGGATGGGGAATGTGTCCGGACCGGATGGTCGACCGCCAACTGGCGGCGGGCGAACTGGTCGACATGTCGCGCGGGCGAACGATCGACATCGACCTTTACTGGCAGAGCTGGCGCTTGTCGATCGGCTGGCTCGACGATTTCAGTGCGGCGCTGAAGGCACGCGCCGCACTGTTTCTCGATTGACCGATTGCGTGACGCACGCGGCGCGCGAGATGCGCGCGCCGTGCGGCATCACGTCAGACGTGATGCAAACCGTCGAAATCGACGATCTGGACGTGGCGGCCCTGCATTTCGATCAGGCCGCGCTTCTGGAATTTCGACAGCGTGCGGCTGACCGTTTCGAGCGTCATGCCGAGGTAGCTGCCGATGTCTTCGCGCGTCATCCGCAGGTTGAATTCCGACGGCGAGTAACCGCGCTTCAGGTAGCGTGACGACACATCGAGCAGGAACGCGGCGACACGTTCTTCGGCATTCAGCGAACCGAGCAGCATCGTTTGCGACGTTTCGCGCACGATCTGTTCGCTCATCAGCTTGTGCATGCGCAACTGCATTGAACCGGCTTCCGAGCACAGCGTCTTGAGTGCGCTGTACGGAATCACGCAGACCGAGCTGTCTTCCAGCGCGACCGCGGTGCGCGGATGCGTGTCGTCGCAGATGCCGTCGAGGCCGAGCGCTTCGCCGGCGAGGTGCAGGCCCGTGACCTGCTCGCGGCCATCGTGACGTGTTGCGACGGTTTTCAGCGAACCCGAGCGCACTGCGTACAGGTTGTCGAATGCGTCGCCTTCGCGGAACAGTGCTTCGCCGCGCTTGACGGGGCGCGCTGCGCAGATGACCGACTCGAGGCGACTGAGCGCTTCGGGTGCCAGGCCCTGCGGCATGCACAGGTGCCGCATTGCGCACGTCGAGCAGTGCGCGGCCTGGCGAGGAGCCCAGCTACCGGCATGAGGCGTGGCGGCGGGACGTGTGGCGACGGGCGTCAGCATGATCGTTTACTCCGGCGTTGAATCGACGGAATCATTGTCCCACCGCAACTTGCCGCTGTCGGGTGACAAAACGTCGCGACCGCCCGCGCATGCCGAACGCCGCTTACGCGGCCGGTTCGTCGACGTTGGCAGCCGCCGGAATCAGCAGCACGGGCAGCGTCGCGTGGCGCACGCATTGCTCGGCGATGCTGCCGAGCACGAGACGGCGGAACCCGCGGCGGCCGTGCGTGCCGAGCACGAGCAGATCGGCATCGAACGCTTTCGCGCCGTCGAGGATCAGCGACGACACGTCGTTGAGCGACGTCGCTTCGCTCAGCTTCGTCTCGCCCTTCACGCCCGCTGCCTGCATCAGCGCGGTGAAATCCTTCGCGAGCGCGTTGCCCTGCGCGACGAGCTGGTCGCGCAGCACGGACGGATCGTAGCCGGGAACGTTGTAGTAGATCGCGGCGTTCTCGACGACGTAGAACGGTTGCAGCTCGGCGCCGTGCGATTTCGCGAGTGCCAGCGCGGCATCGAACGCATGGCGGGACGTGTCGCTGCCGTCGACGGCAACCAGAATACGCTTGTACATAGTGTCTCCGAGTGGCGGGTTGAAGCGAAGTCGGCCGGATGGCCGATCGGGATGGGCAATGCGCAATGCTGCGAGGCAGAGTAAACCAATGGCCGGGACTTTGCAGTGAGGTGCCGGTCGTGCCGCGCGGCGGTGAGCGATGCACTTGGCGCATGCTGCGCCGCGTGACGCGTCACGCATGTCGCGTGTCGCGTGTCGCGCGGCGTGGTGGTCGCTGTCGCCTGCATCGTCGGCGGGAAGGCACGCGCGCGCATCGGTGTCGCGTGTCGCACATGCACATGCACATGCACATGCATCGCCGCACATGACGCGCATACCGACCGCATCGACACGACAGTCACGCGGATGCGTCACCCGCATCGACATTCAATCGCAACCGCGCCGTTTCGACATGACCTCGATCAACGCATGTGCGTCAGTGCGATTCACGACGTGCATGGCGTCGCCGGTGCCGCTGCGCGGAATCATTCGTTCGTGCATCGTGCGGTTGCCGGTACCCGGTCGGCACACGAGCGCGTACGCCGATCCCCAGCCATCGGCTGTTGGCCGATACCGGTTCGCAAACGAACGATCGATTCAAACGCCGCGCCGGCTATCTCGGCACGGCCGTCAGCTCGAATACGCGCTCCGGACGCCGCTGGTGGCCGGGCCAGTACGCGCTGCCGTACATCCGGTGGACCGGGCCGAACAGCGCGTCGCTCATGGGCGGTGGCGCGTCGAAGCCCTTCTCGATCACCATGTAGCCGGCACGCAGCGCGAACGCCGGATGATTGCCGCCGGGGCGGCTGTCGAAACCGGCGAAACCGTCGCCGGCTTCCGGCATCGCATTGACGAGCGACGCGTTGCTGCGCGTGATTTCGTCGGGCGAGATCGGCCCGCCGCCGGCGAGGCGCGCCGCCTCGCGGTTCTTGCCGTCGGTATCGACCGTGCTGTCGTGCGTGTCGTCGTTGTCGAGCTCGATGCTGCGGGGACGCGAACGATCGGTTTGACCGGATGATTCCATCGCGGCTCTCCTCGCGGCGAAGCGTTCCGGATCGAAGCAAATCCCGTTCCGGGCGTGACGGGAAAAGGCGCGCGGGCGATCGCCGCGGTCGCGCGACGCGCACTGATTTGTCATGATTTATTTCAGCTAGAAGACGCGTTTTCTACAGAGTATGATTCTTTTCCTGCGAAGCGGCGACAGGGGATTCAGTCGCGCCGCCTCTGCCCGCGCCGGGGGGCCGCAGCACCCTTAAAGACGGGTAGTGAACAACAAATCAAGGGACTAGAGGTGGCGGATTCATGCAAGCGACTACTGCCTTCACGCACCGCGGTTATCTGTTGAACTGCGCGCCCGCGCGCGCCAGTGACGGTTCGTTCAAACCCTACGTCGTGATCTCCCGATCGAGCGACGGGGAACTCGTTGCGAACCGGTTTTTTCCGATCGAGCTCCAGTTCAACGACGAAGGCGACGCAATCGCGCACGCACGCGATTGGGCCGTGCGTTGGATCGACGCGAGCAGCATCACGATCTGACGCCGCCGCGCGTCGGCGCCATCGGCCGTCCGGCCGATTCCCGGTGTGCCGCTCCCGGACAAAAAACGCGGTAATCTTGCGGAACCCGTCACTTTATTAGCGGCCGTGCGACCGAGCGCGGCCGCCTGCATTGGCATATGTCGACATCACCCGCCCGTCAGTGGGGCCTTGAAGAAATCGTTGCCGGCTTGCGCGAGTCGCGCGAGGAACTCCATCGCACGCGCCATCCGCGCGGCATCCGCGAACTGCCGTCGCGCGATGCAATCTGCAAGATTGTGACCGGCCTGCGCGCGTCGATGTTTCCGACGCACTACGGCGCACCGGACCTGACCGATGAAAGCGTCGACTTCTACGTCGGCCACACGCTCGAAAGCACGCTGCGCATCCTGTCCGAACAGATCCGCCGTGCGCTGCCGTTCCTGCCCGAGCATGTCGATACGCCGTTCGCCGAGCTCGACGAACGCGCGTTCGAAATCGCGCGCGAATTCGGCCGGCAGTTGCCGGCGGTGCGCGCGCTGCTCGTCAGCGACATCCAGGCCGCGTATGCGGGCGATCCGGCCGCGCAGCACATCACCGAGATCCTGCTGTGCTACCCGGGCGTGCTGGCGATGATGCATCACCGGCTCGCGCATGCGCTGCACCGGCTCGGCGTGCCGCTGCTCGCGCGATTCATCAATGAAATCGCCCACTCGGCCACCGGCATCGACATCCACCCGGGTGCGCACATCGGCCCGAGCTTCTTCATCGACCACGGCACGGGCGTCGTGATCGGCGAGACGGCGATCATCGGCGAGCGCGTGCGCGTGTACCAGGCCGTCACGCTCGGCGCGAAGAGCTTCCCGGCCGATGGCGAAGGTGCACTGGTCAAGGGTAATGCGCGGCACCCGATCGTCGAGGACGACGTGGTGATCTACGCGGGCGCGACGATTCTCGGCCGCGTGACGATCGGGCGCGGCTCGGTGATCGGCGGCAACGTGTGGCTCACGCACAGCGTGCCGCCCGGCACGAGCGTCGCGCAGGGCAAGGTGCGCGAAGGCGGGAGCGCCGACAAGCCGTAACGCGGCGCGCGGCCGTCGGTTGCCGGCCGCCGCCGCGCGCGCCGGTCAGTGCTTGCCGTCGGGCGCGCGGTGCTTGTACAGCACGTCCTGGTCGACACGGATCAGGTTCTGCCCCGCATCGACGACGAAATCCACGCCGTTGTACGCGTTGCCCGTCAGCATCAGGATCGCGCTCGCGACGTCGTCGGGGCCCGCGATGCGCGCAAGCGGCGTCGATGCGCGGCTCGCGTGTTCGAAGTCGGCCTGCGTCTGGTCGTCGCTCGGCAGCATCAGCCCGGGGAATACCGCATTCACGCGCAGCACCGGCGCGGACGACAGCGCGAGCATCTGCGTGAGGTTGCCCAGCGCGGCCTTCGCGACCGTGTAGCTGAAATGGTCGCGGTGAAAGTTTTCCTTGATCTTCTGGTCGACCACATTCACGACGACACCCTGCGTGCCGGCCGCGCGGGCCCGTTCGTAGAACGCGCGCGTGAGCAGGATCGGCGCGCGGCAGTTGACGGCCCACGCCTGGTCGAACGCCGCGAGGTCGAAGCTCGGGAAATGGTCCTGCCAGAATACCGACGCATTGTTGACGAGCACGTCGAGGCGCCCGAAGCACGCATACACCTGGTCGATGAGCGCGGTGATCTGCGCGGCATCCGCCAGGTCAGCCTGCAGCGCGACTGAATCGTGTCCGCTCTCGGCAATCGCACGGGCCGCTGCCTGCGCGGCATCGGCCGAACGGTCGTAATGCACCGCGGTGCGATAGCCGTGCGCGGCGAAATACTCGGCGAACGCGCGCCCGGCCCGGCGCGCGGCGCCGGTCACGAGCACGACGGGCGCATGCGCCGCTTGCTTCGTCTGCGCCATTACGTATTCGTCAGGTTCACTGAAGAAGGATTCGCGACGATCGACAGGAATTCGCGCCGCGTCGACGGATCGGTGCGGAACGTGCCGAGCATGCGCGACGTGACCATCTCGACGCCCGGCTTGTGCACGCCGCGCGTCGAGATGCACTGGTGCGCGGCTTCGAGGATCACGCCGACGCCCTTCGGCTGCAGCACGTCGAACAGCGTGTCGGCGATCTGCACGGTCATCTTTTCCTGGATCTGCAGGCGTTTCGCGAATGCGTCAACGAGGCGCGCCAGCTTCGAGATACCGACCACGCGATGATTCGGCAGATACGCGACGTGCGCGCGGCCGATGATCGGCACCATGTGGTGCTCGCAGTAGCTCTCGAAGCGGATGTCCTTCAGCACGATCATTTCGTCGTAGCCGTCGACTTCGCTGAAGGTGCGCGCGAGGATGTCGCGCGGCTCCAGCGCATAGCCGGCGAAGAACTGTTCATAGGCGCGCACGACACGTGCGGGCGTGTCGATCAGGCCTTCGCGCGCGGGATCGTCGCCGGCCCAGCGCAACAGCACGCGAACCGCGTCTTCTGCTTCTTCACGGCTCGGGCGGGATGCGGCCGGCTCCGGCCGCGCGGACTTCTTTTTACCCATCTATCTGCTCCATCGAATGCCGCCGCCGGGGCGGCGCGGAATCCGGGCATTGTTTCATGCTTTCGCGGGGCGCGCGCGGGGCCTGGGGCCCGTCCTTCGCGGAAAGAGGCCTGGCACTCACTTCGGCCATTCGTCCTGCTCGTCGTTGAACAGTGAGGCGACGACGCCGCGCAGCCACGCGGTGCGCGGATCGTTGTGGTACTTGCGATGCCAGTGCTGCTTCAGGTCGAAGCGCGGCAGCGCGAGCGGCGGCTCGACGGGCACGATGAACGCGTGCTCGGCCGCATACGCATAGCCGATCGCATGCGGCACCGTCGCGATCAGGTCGGTACGGCTCAGGATGAACGGCAGGCTCATGAAGTGCGGCGTCTCGAGCACCGCGCGGCGCTGCATGCGCTGCTTCGCGAGATATTTCTCGAGCACCTCCTGGCTGCGGCCTTCGGCCCGCACCACCGCGTGCCCGCACCCGAGGAACTGCTCGACCGTGAACGGCGGCGCCTGTTCGAACGGATGGCCGCGCCGCATCAGGCACACGAACCGGTGTGTGAACAACCGCTGCTGGAAGAAGTTGTTGCCGTCGAGATCGGGGAAGTAGCCGACCGCGAGATCGATCGTCCCGGCTTCGAGGCCGCGTCCGACTTCGTCGTGCGCGAGCGAGACCGAGCGCAGGTTCGCGTACGGCGCGCGCGTCGCGAACGCCTGCAGCAGCTTCGGCAGGAACACGATCTCGCCGACGTCCGACAGCGCGATCGAGAACGTGTGCGTGCTCGCGGCCGGGTCGAAGTCGTGCGGCGCGACGAGGCCGCGCTCGATCTGCGCGAGTGCGTCGCGGGCGGCCGGCAGCAACGCGAGCGCGCGCGGCGTCGGCTCCATTCCGCGCGACGTGCGCACGAACAGCGGATCGCCGAAGTACTCGCGCAGCCGGCCGAGCGCGGTACTCACGCGCGGCTGGCTGACGCCGAGCAGGTCGCCCGCGCGGCTCACGTTGCGCGTGTCGTCGAGTGCGACGAGGTAGGGAATGAGGTTCAGATCGAGCGCATCCATCGCCAGGCCAGTATCGTCAAAACGTATACAACATATCTCCTGAATCGCGTTGCCGCATAGTCGGGAAAGCGCTCAAATGTGTTCGACGATTCGAATTAATGTTCAGGAGACGAACAATGCGCACCCAAGTCGCGATCATCGGCGCCGGCCCGTCCGGCCTTTTGCTGTCCCATCTGCTGCGCCTGCAAGGCGTCGATTCCATCCTCGTCGAAGCGCGTTCGCGCGAATACTGCGAGAACCGCATCCGCGCCGGCGTGCTGGAGCAGGGCACGGTCGACACGCTGAACGACGCCGGCCTCGGCGAGCGGATGCGCCGCGAAGGGCTCGAACACCACGGCATTGAGCTGCTGTTCTCGAGCCAGCGCCATCGCATCGACCTGTCCGCGCTCACCGGCGGGCGCGCGATCACCGTCTACAGCCAGCACGAAGTGGTGCGCGACCTGATCGCGGCCGGCGTCGAGCATGGCCACGCGATGCACTTCGACGTGAGCGACGTCGCGTTGCACGACGTCGAAGGCGAGCACCCGTTCGTCACGTTCAAGCACGCCGACGGCCGCGCAGACCGCATCGACTGCGACTACATCGCCGGCTGCGACGGCTTCCACGGCATCGCGCGCCAGACGATTCCGGCCGAGCGGCTGAACACGTTCGAGCGCGTCTATCCGTTCGCGTGGCTCGGCATTCTCGCCGACGCGGCACCGTCGCTCGACGAACTCGTCTACGCGCATCACGACAACGGTTTCGCGCTGTTCTCGATGCGCTCGCCGACGGTCACGCGCCTGTACCTGCAGTGCAAGCCCGACGAAGACCTCACCGAATGGTCCGACACGCGGATCTGGGACGAATTGCACACGCGCTTCTCGAACGACACCGGCTGGACGCCGACCGAGGGCCGGATCACGCAGAAAAGCGTGACGCCGATGCGCAGCTTCGTGTCCGAGACGATGCAGCACGGGCGCCTGTTCCTCGCCGGCGACGCCGCGCACATCGTGCCGCCGACCGGCGCGAAGGGGATGAACCTCGCGGTGGCCGACGTCCGTGCGCTGTCCCGCGCGCTCGGTGCGCGCTACCGCACCGGCGACGCGACGCCGCTCGACACGTATTCGGCGACCTGCCTCGAACGCGTGTGGCGCGCCGAGCACTTCTCGTACTTCATGACGAACATGCTGCACTCGTCGCCGGAAGACTCGCCGTTCGTCAATCGCCTGAAGTTTGCCGAGCTGAAATACGTGACGCGCTCGCGGGCTGCCGCGCAGGCGCTCGCCGAAAACTACGTCGGCTTGCCGTTCGACGACGCAGCGGCCCCCGAGGCAACCCGCCTTGACAACGCGCTGTGCGCGACTCTATGATCGGCCCATCGTTCGCTAATCGAATCTAGGTTCGAATAGCGAACAAATACCGGAGTCGATATCGGCCCCGGCGCGGCACGCGGCACGCGCGTGTCCGCTCGACAGGCCGCGCATCGAGCCGCGGGTTCGTATCAGGAAGAGACATGGTCAACAAGATTTTCGAATCGCTTCAGTCGGCGGTGGCCGACATCCACGACGGCGCGACAATCATGATCGGCGGCTTCGGCACGGCAGGCATGCCGTCCGAGCTGATCGACGCGCTGATCGAACAGGGCGCGCGCGACCTGACGATCGTCAACAACAACGCGGGCAACGGCGAGACGGGCCTCGCGGCGCTGCTGAAGGCGAAGCAGGTGCGCAAGATCATCTGCTCGTTCCCGCGCCAGAGCGACTCGCAGATCTTCGACGGGCTGTACCGCGCCGGCGAGATCGAGCTGGAGCTCGTGCCGCAGGGCAACCTCGCGGAGCGCATCCGCGCGGCGGGCGCCGGCATTGGCGGTTTCTTCACGCCGACCGGCTACGGCACCAAGCTCGCGGAAGGCAAGGAAACGCGTGTGATCGACGGCAAGCCGTATGTGTTCGAGACGCCGATCCACGCCGACTTCGCGCTCGTGAAGGCGTACAAGGGCGATCGCTGGGGCAATCTTGTGTATCGAAAGACCGCGCGCAATTTCGGGCCGATCATGGCCAGCGCCGCGAAGGTCGCGATCGTGCAGGTGTCGGAAGTCGTGCCGCTCGGCGCGCTGAACCCGGAACACATCGTGACGCCGGGCATTTTCGTCCAGCGCATCGTCGAGGTGCCGCAGGCCGCGCACGCGGCCGAGCTGGCCGCCGAACACGCATCGCAAGCCGCCTGACCGCCCGAGGAGCATTCAAATGAAACGACTGACCCGCGATGAAATGGCCAAGCGCGTCGCCCAGGACATCCCCGAAGGCGCGTACGTGAACCTCGGCATCGGCGTGCCGACGCTGGTGGCGAACCACCTCGACCCGAGCAAGGAAATCTTCCTGCACAGCGAGAACGGGCTGCTCGGCATGGGCCCCGCGCCCGCGCCCGGCGAGGAAGACGACGAGTTGATCAACGCCGGCAAGCAGCACGTGACGCTGCTCACCGGCGGCGCGTATTTCCACCATTCGGATTCGTTCGCGATGATGCGCGGCGGCCACCTCGACTACTGCGTGCTCGGCGCGTTCCAGGTGTCGGCGAACGGCGACCTCGCGAACTGGCACACGGGCGCACCCGATGCGATTCCTGCGGTCGGCGGCGCGATGGATCTCGCGATCGGTGCGAAGCAGGTGTTCGTGATGATGGAGCACCTGACGAAGCAGGGCGAAAGCAAGATCGTCGCGCAGTGCTCGTATCCGGTCACCGGCGTGCAGTGCGTGAGCCGCATCTATACGGATCTCGCCGTGCTCGACGTGACGGCCGACGGCCTCGCCGTGAGCGAGATCTTCACCGACCTGTCGTTCGACGAACTGCAGAAGCTGACCGGCGTGCCGCTGATCGACGCGACGCAAAAGGCCGCTGCCTGAACCGCAGGCGTGCCGGCGCGGGCGCTTGCGCGCAGGCCGGCACGCTTGGGTGGACAATAGGCGCACGCCGTTTCCCCAATCTGATGCCATGCTCGAAGACAGCGCCCGCCTGACCTCCCTCATCTGCGGCACCGAGCCGCTCAACCGGATCTGGTCGCCCCGCGCGACGATCCAGCGGATGCTCGACGTCGAGGCCGCGCTCGCGCGTGCGCTCGCCGCGCAGCAGGTGATTCCCGCCGCCGCGGTCGCGCCGATCGAACACGCGTGCGATGCAAGCCGGCTCGACGCCGACGCGCTCGCGCACGGTGCGGCGCTCGGCGGCAATCTCGCGATTCCGCTCGTCAAGCAGCTCACCGCGCAGGTGAAGGCCGACGATCCCGAGGCCGCGAAGTTCGTGCACTGGGGCGCGACGAGCCAGGACATCATCGATACCGCCACCGTGCTGCAGTTGCGCGACACGCTCGACGTGCTCGAGCCGATGCTCGACGAAGCGTGCGCGTCGCTCGCGACGCTTGCGCGCACGCATCGCGCGACGCCGATGATCGGCCGCACGTGGCTGCAGCAGGCACTACCGATCACGCTTGGCCTGAAATTCGCGCAATGGCTCGATGCGCTGCTGCGCCATCGCGCGCGCTTCGCCGAATTGCGCGAGCGTGCGCTCGTGCTGCAGTTCGGCGGCGCGGCCGGCACGCTTGCGAGCCTGCGCGAGCACGCGGCCGGCGTCACGGCGGCGTTGGCAGCGGACCTGAAGCTCAAGGCGCCGGCCGTGCCGTGGCACACGCAGCGCGACCGTATCGCGGAAGCCGCATCCTGCTTCGGGATGCTGACCGGTACGCTCGGCAAGATTGCACGCGACGTGTCGCTGCAGATGCAGACCGAAGTCGGCGAACTCGGCGAGCCCGTTGCCGCCGGCAAGGGCGGCTCGTCGACGATGCCGCACAAGCGCAACCCGGTCGGTTGCGCAGCCGTGCTGACGGCTGCCGTACGTGCGCCGAACCTCGTCGCGACGGTGTTCGCGGGGATGGTCCAGGAACACGAACGCGCGCTCGGCGGTTGGCAAGCCGAATGGGATGCACTGCCCGATCTCGCGCGCCTGACCGGCGGCGCGCTTGCGCAGATCGCACAGATCGTCGCGGGCCTCGACGTGAACACCGAACGCCTGGCCGCGAACCTCGACCTGACGCGCGGACTGATTCTCGGCGAAGCGGTGATGCTCGCGCTCGGCGACAAGATTGGCCGGCTCGACGCGCATCACGTCGTCGAACATGCGTCGAAGGAAGCCGTACGCACGGGCGCGACGCTGTTCGACGTGCTCGCCGCCGATGCGACCGTATCGACGCACCTGTCGCGCGACGCGCTCGCGCGGCTGCTGGATCCCGCTCATTACGTCGGCGAGGCGCAGGCCTACGTCGACGCCGTGCTCGCGCTGCACGCGGGCGCGCAATCACCAGGAGAACATTGATGCCTTTCGCCACTGTCAACGGCGTGAAACTGCATTACCGGATCGACCGTGCCGTGCGCGACGACGCGCCGTGGCTCGTCTTCTCGAACTCGCTCGGCGCCGACCTGCAGATGTGGGCACCGCAGATCCGTCCGCTCACGCAGCACTTCAACGTCCTGCGCTACGACACGCGCGGCCACGGCCATTCCGATGCGCCGGCCGGTTCGTACACGGTCGAGCAGCTCGCCGGCGACGTGATCGGCCTGCTCGACCACGTCGGCATCGCCCGCGCACACTTCTGCGGAATCTCGATGGGCGGGCTGACGGGTGCTGCGCTGGCCGCACGCTTCCCGACGCGCATCGTTCGCGCGGTGCTGTCGAATACCGCCGCGAAGATCGGTTCGCCGGAAGTGTGGGCGCCGCGTGCGCAGAAGGCGCGTGCAGAAGGGATGGCCGCGCTCGCCGACGCCGTGCTGCCGCGCTGGTTCACCGACGCGTTCGTCGAGCGCGAGCCGCGCCTGTTCGATGCGATCCGCGACACCTTCGTGCATACCGACAAGGATGGCTATGCGGCGAACTGCGACGCGCTGAACGCAGCCGACCTGCGCGAAGAAGTGAAGGGTATCGCGCTGCCGGTGCTCGTCGTGACCGGCGCGAAGGACATGTCGACGCCGCCCGACCAGGGCCGCGCGCTGGCCGCCGCGATTCCGGGTGCGCAGCACGTCGAATTCGACGCCGCGCATATTTCGAACATCGAGTGCACCGACGGCTTCAACCGCGCGCTGCTCGATTTCCTGACCGCGTGAGGCACCGGCGATGGATGACCAGGAACGTTACGAAGCAGGGATGAAGGTGCGTCGCGCGGTGCTCGGCGATGCGCACGTCGACCGCTCGATCGAGAACCGCACCGAGGTGACCGACGAATTCCAGAACCTGATCACGCGCTATGCGTGGGGCGAGATCTGGACGCGCGACGGCCTGCCGCGCCATACGCGCAGCCTGCTGACCATCGCGATGATGGTCGCGCTGAACCGTGGCGAGGAACTGGCGCTGCACCTGCGCGCCGCGCGCAACAACGGCGTGACGCGCGACGAGATCAAGGAAGTGCTGCTGCAGACCGCGATCTACTGCGGCGTGCCGGCTGCGAATTCCGCGTTCCATTTGGCAGACAAGATCTTCAAGGAACAAGACGGGGCCGCCGGTTAAGCGCCGGGCGTAGTCCGAGCTTGCTTCGAGGCCTGCCGATGGTTGGCGGGCCTCGACGATGAATGAACGCGCCGGCAGAGCATCGGCGCGCGGCGCACCGGATGGCCGGTGCGCGAACAAAGGCAAGACGCGGTTCCGAGGTCGCGTCGCTGATAAACAAATGAGCTTTGCATAGGGTCCCGGCAAGCGCTAAAGCGCCAACCTGGATCGACCGCGAAGCATGGGATCCAGGCAAGCACCAAACCGCCAACCTGGATCGACACAGGAGACTAGCGATGAATCGCACACCCGTGGTCGATGTCCAGACCTTCATCAACGAGCAGCCGTTCGGCGGTTTTCAATGGCTCGTATTCCTCATGTGTTTCGTGATCGTGCTGCTCGACGGCTTCGATACGGCTGCGATCGGCTTCATCGCGCCGTCGCTGCTCGGCGAATGGAACCTCACCAAGCCGGATCTCGCACCGGTGCTGAGCGCCGCGCTGTTCGGCCTCGCATGCGGTGCGCTCGTGTCGGGCCCGCTGTCCGACAAGCTCGGGCGCCGCTCGCTGCTGATCGGCTCGGTATTCCTGTTCGGCGTCGCATGCCTGATGTCCGCATTCTCGACGACGATCGGACACCTGACCATCCTGCGTTTCATCACCGGCGTCGGGCTCGGTGCGGCGATGCCGAACGCGGTCACGATGATGGGCGAATTCTGCCCGGACAAGCGCCGCGCGACCGTGATCAACCTGATGTTCTGCGGCTTCCCGCTCGGCGCCGCGTTCGGCGGTTTCCTGGCTGCATGGATGATTCCGCATTTCGGCTGGCGCAGCGTGCTGATCCTCGGTGGCGTGACGCCGCTGCTGCTCGGCGTGCTGTTGCTGCTGAAGATGCCGGAATCGGTGCGCTTCATGGTCGCCAACCATCACGCCGTCGACAAGATCCGCTCGACGCTTGCGCGCATCTCGCGCGACGCGCTGAACGCCGGCTCGTTCGCGATGACCGAAGCCGCGCCGCAGACGGGCAGCAAGGGCCTCGGCGTCGTGCTGTCGCGCTCGTACATCGTCGGCTCGGTGATGTTGTGGCTCGCGTACTTCATGGGGCTCGTGATCTTCTATGCGTCGATCAACTGGATGCCGATCCTGCTGAAGGATGCCGGCCTGACGCCGAAGAGCGCGACGCTAATCTCCGCGCTGTTCCCGCTCGGCGGCGTCGGGGCGGTGCTGTGCGGCGTGCTGATGGACCGCTTCAACGCGAACCGCGTGATCGCCGTGTGCTACGCGCTGACGGCGGTGAGCGTCTATGCGATCGGGCAGGCGGCCGGCAACGTCGGGCTGCTCGTGCTGGTCGTGTTCGTGGCCGGCGTGCTGATGAACACCGCGCAATCGTCGATGCCGGCGCTTGCCGCCGCGTTCTACCCGACCGAGGGGCGTGGTACGGGTGTCGCGTGGATGCTCGGCGTCGGCCGCTTCGGCGGGATTGCGGGATCGTTCCTCGTCGCCGAGCTGACGCGCCGGCATTTCTCGTTCGCGGGCGTGTTCGCGACGATCGCCGTCGCGGGCTTGCTCGCGTGTGTCGCGCTGCTGGTCAAGCAGATGGCGCGGCCGCATGGCGTGACGCAGCCGGCAGGCAAGATCGAATCGCTCGGGCATTGAGCGAAGCGCGGGCCGGTGCGATGCGCCGGCCCGCCGATACGGCGGCCGTGGGGCCGCCGGTTATTCTTCCGCGTCGTGTTGCTTCACGAAGTTGCGCAGATACGCGCGCAGCGCGGCCTCCCGGCTGCGATGATCGGCGAGGTTCGCGGCGCCCATGTCTTCCTCTTCGCCGAACATCGTCGGCGGCGCGCTGTAGATACCGATCTCGATGTCTTCGCGCAGCACGCGAATCTCGTGCGTGAGCGGGTGATACTCGGCGATCCAGTGCATCCCCTCGATGTGTTCGCCCGCCCTCAGCAGTGGCTTCATCGACACTCTCCCGGCAGCAGCGGCGCAACCGGCCAAGCGGTTGCGCGCGCCCGTTACAAAAGGGTACGCCTGCATCGGGCGAATCTCAACGGGCGCGCGGTGAGCGCTCACTACGCCAGCAGGTGCGCGACCAGCGGATACAGCGACAGGATCAGCAGCACGGCCATCGTCACGTTGAAGATGCGCAGTGCGCGGGGGTTCGACAGGAAGCGGCGCAGGCCGAGGCCGAATGCGGCCCACAGGCAGATGCACGGGAAACCGATCAGGATGAACACGACGGCCATCCATGCGGCGTTCAGCCCGTAGTCGGCGGACAGGCGAACCGTCGTCGCGGCCGTCAGCACCATCATCCACGCTTTCGGGTTGATCCACTGGAATGCGGCGGCTTCGATGAGCGTCATCGGCCGCGGCTTGCCGCCGTGCGCCTTCACTTCGCCCGACGTGCCGATGCGCCACGCGAGATACAGCAGGTACGCGACGCTCGCAGCTTCGAGGATCGTGTACAGCAGCGGCATGCGCTTGAACGCTTCGCCGAGGCCGAAACCGACGCAGAGCATCAGGATCGCGACGCCGATGCTGATGCCGAACAGGTGCGGCATGGTGCGGCGGAAACCGAAATTGACGCCGGATGCGAGCAGCATCGTGTTGTTCGGGCCGGGCGTGATCGACGTGACGAGCGCGAACAGCATGCCGGCGGGCAACGCGCTCAAGGTGAGGAATTCCATCGCGGATTCTCCATTCGGTTCTGGACTGGGATGGAGGTCAGTTTAGCGACGGTTTTCTGTACAGTACCGGTACAGTTGACTTGACGAATGCCGGTACGGGGAGGGAGGGGGAGAGGTTGCGGGCTTCTGTTGTTGTTGTCTCTCAGAAAAGATGTCCGCAGTCTCAATAAGTTGTCTTTGAATAAAAGGCGACATATCAGTGGCTGTCAGCCCAATTTATGTCATCCCGAGCGGATGCGAGGTCAATCTTTGCAATCGAAGAATTTTTGCGCAATTTTCGATCGATAGCATCGTATCGTTGACGTCTCATTTGACAGTGAGCGCAGCAGTTTCGCCCCCGATGCGTGTGCAAGGTCCCGGGGCTGCCTTTACTGCGGGTTGTCGGTGCAGTGGGGTGAAAGTTTGTGGCGAGAGTCGGCGCACGATCCTGGGAGTTCGATCTTTCTCGACACGAGATAGCGAGTACGAGTGGCGGCGCCTACGCTCCGCGAAATCTGCTAAATACTTGGTCAAGAAAGACTGCGACCTCGCCAATCAGAACCGTTGCCTCAGGAATCAGGCCACCCATCGTCAGAAAGCCATGTATCTGACCTGGATAGTGCTGATGACGAACCGAGACACCCGCATCGCGAAGTCGGGCGGAATATGCGGCGCCTTCGTCACACAACGGATCATGGCCACAAGTCACGACATACGCTGCCGGCAAGGTGGCAAAAGTGGGAGCCCTGAGCGGTGACGCTTTCCAGTCGAGGCGATCTTCGCCTACCGGCAAATATTGATCTGCGAACCAATCGAGACTTGCTTTTGTCAACGTCGGTCCAAGCGAGAACTGCTCGAGTGACGCTGTATTCGCCGCGAAGTCGGTGGCAGGATAGAGCAGTACTTGCGCGATCGGCTGATGCCCGCCCGCGTCGCGCAATAGGTGTGTGAGAACCGCCGCGAGGTTGCCACCCGCACTGTCACCACCCACGGCGATCTTTGTCGCATCGATGTTCAATGACGACGCGTGTTCAAGAATGTAAGCGTACGCAGCTTGCGCGTCTTCGATTGCCGCCGGAAACGGATGTTCAGGAGCGAGTCGATAATCGACCGCCATCACCGAGATTCGCGCCGTGCTGGCTATCGCTCGGCAGGCGTTGTCATGGGTGTCGAGATCCCCGGACACCCAGCCGCCGGAATGGAAGAAGAGCAGGCATGGAAGCTGGGATCCGTCGTCCGTTCCCCACCCGCGATAACAGCGGAGTCCGAGTTTTCCGTCCGGGTGCACGACTTCGAGATCCCGAACCGAGGAAACCTGAACCGGCTGCGACGCAAGCGCTTTGCGACTTGTGCGAAATGCAACGCGCGCCTGCTCGGGGGACCCGGCTTCCGGGCCCAAAGCCCCGCTTTCGCGCGCGAGCGCAACCACGCGTGCCGCGCCCGGGTCCAGCGGAAACTGACTCATGCGCTACCTCCCGACCATGCCACCGCCTCGATCTCGACAAGTGCCTCGGGGACGGTCAATCCACATACCACCGTCGATCGCGCCGGTCGATGTGCCCCAAACACGCTCGCGTATGCGGCGTTGAACGCTTCGAAATCTGACGCACGGCGAAGCCAGACCGTGGTTTTACCGATGTCCGTCAAGCCAAGACCCGAAGGTGCGAGCAGCGATGCAATGCGTTGCAGTATGACGCGCGTCTGATGCACCACGTCTCCCTCAATATGCCCTTCAGCATCGAATGCGAGTTGGCCGGAAGTGAAAATTATTTCTCCCGATCGGACGGAAGGTGAAAGGTGTGGTTGAGTCAATGGAATAGTCCCGATAGTTCAAGCGAAGATCCAGCGGAAGTTGTTCGACTCCCGCTTCACGTAACCTGCTGAATTCGCGCCAAAGTGCGCAGGTAAAACCAGTGCACCGGATTCAGCCGTATATTCGAGCATCCAGCGCCTCGACTTGCGTGCCGCATCCTGGTTCTCGCAGAAGGCGGAGTTCCATTCCGGTCGGTAAATCTGAATCGGGTTGTGAATGACGTCGCCACTGAAAAATGCGTGGCCTCCACCTGACCGGATACTGATCGACATATGGCCGGGAGTGTGCCCGGGAGTGGGGTGAAACATCACGCCTTCGATCACTTCTGCACCAACGTCGGGAACAACATCGACAAGACCCGCATCGACAATCGGACGCACGCTGTCTTCGTAGACGCCAGGAGAGACGATATTCCTGAAAGTATCGCCGGCAGCCCAGTCATGCTCGCCGCGAGACCAGAGATAACGCGCAGACGGAAACGTCGGAACCCAGGCTCCGCCCGACAGATGCGTGTTCCAGCCAACGTGATCGCTGTGAAGATGAGTACAAAATACAAAATCGACGGCATGCGGATCTATGCCGTTAGTCTTCATTCGTTCGAGGTATCCGGTATTAAGGTTGTTGAATGCTTCGATGTGACGTACTCGACCATCTCCGATTCCGGTATCGACGATGAACAACAGATTTGGTGTTCGGACGACCCAGGAGTTCACATAGACGATCGCACTTCTGCGATCAGGTGTTAAAACCCCTTCGTGCAGATTTTGGAGCTGCGCTTCAGTCAGATTGTCCTGCCATTCCGGAAACAGAAAGGTCACCGGGAATTCGAATGAAATTTCGGTGATACGTGTGATTTCCATATCACCCACGTGAAATCGGGGTGCTGCAATTACTGAGATATCGACGCTCATCTGACTCTCATAGTGATGGCTGAACGAATCTACTATACTCAGGCTACGCTAATACATCCAATCGATACCAGGCATGGAAACTATCGATCATTTCGATCTGCGTTCGTTCGACATGAATCTGTTGATCGCATTCGATGCGCTGATGCAGGAACGCAGCGTGACGCGCGCAGCCGCAAAACTACGGATCCAGCAACCGGCAATGAGCCACTCGTTGTCGACGTTGCGTCTGCTGCTCAGAGACGAACTGTTCATCAGAGTCGGGCGGACATTACAGCCGACCCCGCGAGCATTATCGTTGCAGCATACGGTCCGGAGTTCATTGCTGCAGTTGCAGGAAGCATTGAAAACGGAAGAGTCATTCGATCCGTCGAACGCACGGCGAGACTTCCGCGTTGCAATGACAAACGGAATCGAATCGCTGCTCCTACCGGATATGGTTGCCCGCTTCCGGACCGACGCTCAAGGCATGACGTTGCTGGCGCGTTCGGTCGATCCGCAGGACATGCCCGACATGCTCGATCGTGGTGAACTGAATCTAGCTATCGGTTGCTACGAAAGCACCCATCCCTGGATACGACGACACGAGCTATTTAATGAAACACTGACCTGTTGTTTCAATCCTGATCTGCTTCCGATCAAAACACCGATTGACGAACAAACCTATGTTGAAACGCCACACGTAGTTGTATCAATGCGAAATACAATATTAGGTTGTCTCGAAGATGCATTGCGCGATGCACGCGTCGAACTCAATATCGTTTCTGCCGGCCCCAATTTTCTCGCAGTGCTAATGATGGCAGCGGACACCCCCGTTCTCACGACGTTGCCATCACGCATTGCACTTCGGTATGCGGATCGTTTTGGTCTTTCGACCTGCCCCGTTCCGATTTCATTCTCCGCAAATCCGATCGCGATGGTATGGCATGCCCGTGAAGATCGGGAGCCAGGGAGCGAATGGCTGAGACGGCTAGTTAGAGAGCTGTGCCCCTTCGAGCGAGCTGATTGAACGTGAGCGGTTCGCATGCCGATCAAATCAAATTCCCTACCCGGGCTCACGGTATCAATTGATCTAGTGCCAGGCGCCCACCCGGCAACGCCAACTGATGCAGGCCTGTCCATGGCGCTGCTTGTCGCCAAATTCCGTCGAGGAACCTCGGCAGGGTCGTGCCATTCCCGAAGACAAATTTTCAGAGAATTTCTGCGGCCAAGGATATCTTTTCTGAGATGAGAGGTGCGCAGTTTTCTCAGAAAAGATATCGAAGTTCTTGATTTATCTAGGGGGCCAAAGCCCCCTTTTCTGAGAGCCCACACTGGTGTTGTCTCTCAGAAAAGATGTCCGTGGTCTCAAGACGTTGGCAGCCCAGTGACGTCAACAGGGTTTCGGCTGGCGCTATCAACCACAGAGGCGAACAAATTCTAGATCGCGAGTGGCTTGCCCGCGAACTCCTCGATCGGGTTTGCCGCGACCAATTTCTGATCTGCTGGAGACTGCTTTTGTACTTGACCGAGGTCTCAGTCGAATATAGGCACGCGCTCCCCGTGGTTGGGGCAACGGGGCTGATCGAATTGCAACGACAGTTTGGCGTCTCCAGCCCGCGATCAGCGGGACAACTCACTTTCGTACCGTTCGATGGTGTCTACGCAATATGCCATGAGCAGTTGCCCGCGCTCGACCGAACCCAGCAGTTGTCCGACCTCGAGCAACGTTGCTATGTGTGTGATCGAGCGAGTCGCGGAATGGATGGGTGGGCAAGTCGTTATTGTTCGTGCCGTCGACGAACAGCGTGATATGGAACGTTGGGGGCCGGACATCAACGTATCGCACACCAGCGCACGCCCCTTCCGCAACGCCGTGACGCTGCCCGCCACACGTCCCCCGAGGCATCGGGTTGGCCCATTTGAGGCTCATTGTGCGCTTCCTCCGTCACGGTATAACCGATTCCATTCCTGATCCACCACACCGTGCGCGATGTACGGATCGTTGTCTTGGGGGCGTATGCCAGGATCGTTAGCGTCGCCTTTCTGGCCGTCGGCCACCATGATGCGAACCCGGTCATCAGGCAGGAAGACGGCCCACAATCCACCCATGACCTGCCCATACTTTGGTATCCGAATGTTTTCGGCCTTGTACCAACTCGTCGTTTGATCCTGTTTCCTGTAAACCAGCCAACGGACCGTCAGCCTCAGATCCGGCTGCCAGACACGAGGGACGTTGCTGCAGCAAGTTTCTTTGCCACCGCCAGAGGGTTTTCCGTCCGGTCCCGCCGGCCATACATTAGGGCCACCGCCAGCCACCCCAGATCCGTCAGGCCCCTCGATCCCCCACTGATGGATATACCAAGGGGAATAGTTCAGGGTCGAGGCGCCAACAGCCAGTGTGTCGTAATGCTTCGACAGGTTCGACAAGTCGAGTTGTTGCGCCACGGGGCCGGGATGCTTGTCGCATGCGCCGAGGCCAAACACGGCCACGAGGGCGACGGTCTGGATCGTACGTCGCGCGTAACGGGAAAGTCTTTCTGTCATCGTGAATAGGGTCTACGGTTTAACGGGGCACCAGGGCTGCTCTACCCCGGGCCGCCTTCAGCATGCATTCGACACAGATCTTCTTCTGCGACAGATCAACCATTTGCTCCTTCGGACCCGGCAGGTCGGGGGGCGCGGCAAATGCAGCAAATTTGCCAGTCGTGTCGCTCACCACGCTGCTCGCGTCCATGTTCAAGAAGCTGCCGTTGACCTCGTCGCGGAATTTGTGTGCGCGCAGCAGGATCACGTCAATCGAGACTATGGATCAACCGTTGCCCAGGGAGTACATCGGGACGAAGCCGGTCAAGCTCGGCGTGAGCCAGCGACCTGATGTGTTCGAGAATTGTTGAGATTGTGTGGCGTAGTTTTTTGGCTACTGTCAAGACGTGTTTATAAGAAAATCGCGGCAAAGATACCGTATGAGTATTCGCGGTGGCACGCAATAAAATCATTTGATAACAGTGGCTTACGTATTTCTAAGCGCTTTCTGTTGCGAAAAGAGAAATACACAATTTCTGTTTCGTTGTGGGGTTGGCTGCTTTCACCGCTCTTACACTCGCGATTCCCAAACGGGCATCTATCCGGGCATGACCAACAGAACAAGGTCCTCCGGGCGGTTGCAGACCGTTTATGAACAAGGTCGCGAGACCTGCCTCTTTTTAGAAGGGAGCTCCACGAATGAACAAGACTCTGATCGTCGCAGCCGCTGCGGCATCGTTCGCTACCGTCGCTCACGCGCAAAGCAGCGTCACGCTGTACGGCGTGCTGGACGCAGGCATCACCTACCAAAGCAACGTCCAGACCGCATCCGGCCAAGGCAAGTCGCGCTTTTCGATGGGTTCGGGCATTGACCAGAGCCGTTTCGGCCTGCGTGGCTCGGAAGATCTCGGTGGCGGCCTGAAGGCAATCTTCACGTTGGAAAGCGGCTTCAACATCGGTAACGGCAAGTTCGCGAACGGCAACGGCGGCATGTTCAACCGCCAGGCTTTCGTCGGCCTGTCGAGCCAGTACGGCACGGTCACGCTGGGTAAGCAATACGATGCGACGCAAGACTACCTGGCGCCGCTGACGGCAACGGGCTCGTGGGGCGGCACGTACTTCGCGCACCCGCTGAACAATGACCGCCTGAGCACGAACGGCGACGTCGCGCTGAACAACACGATCAAGTACACGAGCGTGAACTACGCTGGCCTGCAGTTCGGTGGCACGTACTCGTTCTCGAACAGCACGAACTTTGCCAACAACCGTGCATACAGCGCCGGCCTGTCGTACCAGTACCAAGGCCTGAAGCTGGGTGCAGCGTACTCGCAAGCGAACAACGCCGGCCTGTCCACGTCGGGTGCGGTGAACCCGAGCGTCGATACGAACGGCAACGCATTCGGCATTCAGGGCCGCACGCGTACGTATGGTATTGCAGCAGCCTATGCATTCGGTCCGGCTCAAGTCGGCGCGGCATGGACGCAATCGCGTCTCGACAACCAGACGAACGGCCTGGGTACGCTGCGCGCTGACAACTACGAAATCAACGCGAAGTACAACCTGACGCCGGCTCTCGGCTTGGGCGCTGCCTATACGTACACGAACGCGAAGCAGAACGGCAACAGCACGCACTGGAATCAGTTCGGCGTGCAAGCTGATTACTTCCTGTCGAAGCGTACGGACGTCTACGCTCAGGCGGTGTACCAGCGTGGTACGAAGGGCGCCGGTCTGGGGGCATCGATCTACAACGGCGACATCAACGCGTACCCGAGCTCGAAGGTCAGCCAAACCGCCGCAACGGTCGGTCTGCGTCACCGCTTCTAAGCGTGACGGCTGGCTAGTCAGTTCCGAAAAAGCGCCTTCGGGCGCTTTTTTTGATGCGTGAATTCAAGGCTGCAAAATTATAAGTATTGCGAAGCGATGGCGAATTGTCGAATTTGATGATCGGCTTTCGTAAGCGCTGTCGGTAGTGTGCGCCCGTGTGGATGCGAACTCTGCTGTTCGCAGTGCCTCATGTAAAAGATGGTGGGGCTTGAATTTCTCGCAGCGTTTTGGGTGACTTGTGTCGCTGTTGATTCAGGCGCTCATGCGGCGGGATCGTGACGGCGAAGTGAGGGAGCATGCTTGAGAGGTTGCGACAGTGCGCTGCTAAATATGGTTGGCAATGTTTGTCGAGCGAGTGGATGGGTGTCAATTCACGTCATCAGTTCGCTTGTGCTCGTGGGCACGCTTTTGAGCGTGTGGCCTTGACCTTGCTTTATCGAAATGGCGGTGCACCGGTATGCGTGTTCTGTCAGCAAGAAGATATACGTGATAGATGGTTGGGGAAGTTGGCAGAACGAGGGGGGACGCTTTTGAGTGGCCCGTTCATTGGGCTATTTGCACGCTACCAAATTCGTTGCGCAGAGGGGCACGAGTGGAGCGTGGAGGGAAGGAAGATCAGTGAGGGGCGTTGGTGTCCGATCTGCGCGCATGGTGACGCGACGCGGCGAAGCTGTTGCTCGGATGGTTTAGCCCGGCTTCACGCGAAAGCACGAGAGAGAGGCGGAAAATGTCTTTCAACCAGCTATACGATCGAAAGCCGTCTATATGGATTTGAATGTGCAAAGGGGCATCGCTGGGAAGCTCGGGCCAACGACATCTTCCGCGGAACCTGGTGTGGTCGTTGCGCAAAATCAACATCCTCCAGGCAGGTTGATCCCAATGGATTGGCACGTCTGCAGGCGGCCGCCCGAGAGAAGGATGGAGTCTGTTTGGCAGAGGCTTATGTGGGGTCAGCCGAAAAATACCCCTTCCGTTGCGCAGTGGGTCACGAATGGTTGGCAATAGCGAGTCAAGTGTGGCTCGGACACTGGTGTCGGCAATGTGCAGGCCTCAAATTGCGTCAATCAATCGATGACATGCGAGGGCTTGCGACCGCTCGTGGTGGGCTGTGTTTATCAGCAGCGTATCAGGGGAGGCGGACCAAGTTGACTTGGCAATGCCATCGCGGTCACGTCTGGGAGTCTCGGCCAATCAACATAAGTGCGGGAACATGGTGCCCGCAATGTGCGATTACTAACCGCACTCGCCGTAGAGATAATTGAGCGCGATACCAGCCCTAAAGATTCAGGATGTGCGTATCTCGTTTGGAAGCAGTACAGATCTCGCACCGCCAGCCGCTACCGTGAAGTGCAGACGCGTCGACCGGACGGTTCCCTGCGCGACGCTCATCACCCCATGCAAGGCACTCATTGGCGGCGTAACTGCGTCCGCGATCAAACTGCTAATTTGCGGCGTACAGGTTGTGCCGTCGACGATCGGGCCGACTACAGCGAAATTGCGCCGAGTGACGTGACGGGCGGAACGCGCATGTCATTTCATCGCATGCGCGTTCGCCAGGCGCCAGCGAATCGCTCAGTAAGCGTTGTTGTCGTAGTACGCCTCGTCGTAGCGATGCTTGTGGCGACGCATCCTGCGCATGTTGTCGCGGTCCCGTGCATCATCGCGCTCCCGCGCGTTGCGGCCGAGGTTGCCCCCCAGTGCCGCGCCGCCGCCACCGCCGAGCGCCGCACCCAGGAGCCCGCCGTTGCGGCCACCCATCGCATGGCCGGCCGCGGTGCCCGCGCCGCCGCCGAGGGCGCCGCCAATGATTGCGCCCTCGCGCTCGTCGCGGTTCGCCGCGATCGCGCCGCCGGCGCCACCACCGATCGCGCCGCCCACCACTGCGCCGGTGCGGCCGCCCAGTGCATCGCCGACAGTTGCGCCGGCGATACCGCCCAGCGCACCGCCGAGCGCGTTGTCCCAATTGTCGGCCGTGGCCGGCAGTGAAATCACCACAGCCGCGGTGACGATGAATGCGGAGGCGATCTTCTTCAACATGCGAATGCTCTTCCTTGTGCTCAATCTGAAGTCCGGTTTCTTGCGTTGCCGCCAATTCGTTTTAACGAGTCGTTTCAACGAAAGGCCGGCGAAAGATAGCACTCCGATCAAACCAGGGGTCGCCATTGTCGTAACAGATTGTGTGTGCACGGAAAGCTCGCCCGGCGTCGCTGATTTTTTATCTCGACTCCATTATTTCTCCATCGAACGGCACAAGAACGTCCATCGACTTCAAGCTCTTGTGGCCAGCCGTTCTCCGACAACCCGCAGAAGCGTAGTTGACCGCCGGCTCGGCAACTGGGTGACGCGACGCAACTCCAGTTTTGAAAGCTCGGCAAACCAGGGGCATCCATGCATGCCCCACGGAAGACGAGCGGGCTCTCAAGCGCGCAGCGACGGCGTAAGCGCCAGCGCGGTTTCAAGCACGGCCCGCCCGAACGTGCGGGCGTACGCCGCGACATCGGCGTCGTCGCGTGGGCGGTCAGCGCTCTCCTTGAACGGCAACTCGATGGTCAGCGCCAGCGCGTCGAATTGCTCCGCGACCCACGGGATGCACTTCTTTGGGCTCGCGTGGTAAGGGCGTTCGACGCGGCAGCCGGAATCGCGAGCACGAGTGGCTCGCTCACGACCGGCAGATACGAAAGTTCGGCCGCGTAACTTGGGCGGTACTGGCGGGACGATCAGGCCCGCGTCGATGTGGCCGGCGGCCAGCGCATCGATTTGCACGTCGCTTGTCGCTTCGGTAAGTTGCAGCCGCACCAGCGGATAACGGGCACCGAACTCGCGTAGCAGCGACGGCAGGAGCCCGTAGTCGGAAATCGACACGAATGCGAATGACAGTTTCCCGGTTTCGCCGCGCGCGAGACTCTGCGCGAGCCGGGGAAGCGCCTCAGCCTCGGCGAGCAGTTTGCACACTTCGGGGAGCAATGCCTCGCCGACCGGGGTGAGCGCAACGTCCGGTTCGTGCGCGCGAACAAGACTACGCCGAGCTCCCGCTCCAGGGAACGGATCGCTTGCGAGAGCGGGGGGGGGGTAATTGAAAGGCGCACGGCAGCCCGGCCGAAGTGTCGCTCCTCGGCAACGGCCACGAAGTAGTATCGGGCAAGTCCTCGATCACCGCGCGTCTGCACGTCAGCGGGAGGAATCAGGCGGTGCGGATGACCGCTTGCGCGCGTATCCGCCAGCCGAGCGCTACCGCAATCGCGGAAAATCCCACCAGCGCCCACATCGGCAATGACAGCCCGAGAATCGGGGGATACAGCGTTTCGCACAACCCGCCCACCTTGAAGACCGGCGGCAGCCAGTGCGCCGGCGGCAGGCTGTCGATCACCGGCTGCAATGCATCAAAGCCGCAACTGAAGCCCGGGTGAGCTTGCACGTAGATGTGCCGTACGGCGACCGCCGCGCCGGCCAGTGCCGTAGTCAACGAAAGGACACGCAGCAGCGCGACGCGGCGTCCGCCCGCTGCCGCCACGAATGTGAATAGTGCGATCAGCAGAAACAGGTAGCGCTGGATGATGCACAGCGGGCATGGATCCTCCTGCCACGCCAGCTGGATCCACAGTGCGCCGGCGACGAGTTCGAAGCTGGCCACGCCGATCGCCAGCAGCGTCCACCGTTCCGCGCGCGTGGCGCCGATCGGGGCGCTCATCGCACTGCTCCGAGTGTGCTGACTCGCGCCGCGCACGCGCCGGATGCCGCATCGACCTGGAGCCGGAACGGATAGCGTGAGCGGAGCGCACCGATCGGCTGCGACGCGTCGTCGTCGACGGTATTGACCGTACCGGAGTGCGCGACGACGATCGCCGGTTCGCCCTCGAAACGCTGCAGAACCGCTTCGATGCCGTTGAGGCCGTGTGAGAGTTTGGCGTCCATGCTGTCAGTGGGGTGGGTGGAGGAAAGAAACGGACATCACGCACGCGGGCGCAACGTCGCATACCAGAACAGCAGCGCGATCGCGCTGAACGCGGCGCCGAGCGTACAGACGCCGGCCCAGCCGACGCGCGCATACACGGCGGTCGATGCGATCGAGCCACACGCGCAGCCGGCGGCGTAGAACAGCATGTAGCCGGCCGTCAGGCGGCTGCGCGCGTCGGGGCGCATGCCGTAGATCAGGCTCTGGTTGGTCACGTGCACCGCTTGCAGGCCGAGGTCGAACGCGACCACGCCCACGACGAGCGCCACGAGCGAATGCCTCATGAGCGCGGTGGGCAGCCATGACACGAGCATCAGCACGAGCCCGACCCCGGACGTCCATTGCGCAAAGCCACGATCGGCGAGACGGCCGGCGCGTGCGGCGCCGAGCGCGCCGGCCGCACCTGCGAGCCCGAACAGCCCGATCTCCGTGTGGGACAGCGACAGCGGCGGTGCGCTGAGCGGCAGCACCATCGGCGTCCAGAGCGTCATCGCGGCCGCGAAATGCAGGAAGGCGATAAAGGCACGCACACGTAGCACGCGCTCCTGCACGAAGAGGGCGAATACCGACGCGATCAGCCGCGGATACGGTTCGGCGACACCCGGAAGACGATGGTGCGGGAGGACGCGCGACAGGACGACGGCGAGCAGCAGCATGACGCTGGCCGACGTGAAATACACCGCGCGCCATCCCGCGAGGTCGGCGATCGCACCCGAGAACGTGCGCGCGAGCAGGATGCCGAGCACGATGCCGCTCGTCACGGTGCCGACGACCTGCCCGCGTTCCGCCGGTTCGGCGAGCCCGGCCGCGAACGACACGAGCACCTGGGTGACGACGCTCAGAAAGCCGATCAGCGCCATGCCGGCGAACAGCACGGATGCGCGCGTGGCGGTGGCGATCGACAGCAGCGCGAGCGCGCAGGCGACCGACTGGATCAGGATCATCCGGCGCCGATCCCACAGATCGCCGAGCGGAACGAGGAGCAGGAGGCCGAGCCCGTAACAGATGCTCGTGATCGTCATGACGCCGCCGATGGCGGCGCGTGAGATGTCGAACTGGTGCGCGAGTGTGTCGAGCAACGGCTGCGCGTAGTAGACGTTGGCGACGGCGAATCCCGCCATCGTCGCGAACAGCAGCGTGACGGGACGCGTCAGCGTGGCGTGGGCGGGTGCCGCGTGGGTCTGCGGCGCGTGCTGTAGCGGAGACAGTTGTTCGACGCTCATGATGGTGACGGGTAGCGAACCGGCATGAAGACAGCAGGCGGGGCGGCGCACGCGGATCGCGCGGCCCGCCCCGGGCAACGGCAACGCACGTGAGGTGGCCCGCGCCGTGAAGTCGGCGATGGAGGGAAATGTACCGAACGCGAGGCGCGACGGTTAGCCGGTGCGTCTTAATGGATTGACAGTGCGTCCCACCTGCGCGGCGCGCGGCGCGGACGAATGCACAGAAACGGATCGTCGGTTGGTTGGGACAAAACCGCTAACGGTTGCGGCCGCACTGTTCATACGATCACATGCAGCCGGCACCCGCCTGTCGACGCGGCCCGCCGGGCGCATCTCGACGGCGAGTTCGCGCTGCGCGAATCCTGGCCGGCGACACGACGACATTCCGGCGTCGCGGTGGGCGCCAGTCTCGGCAATCCCGCTTTGCCGTTCACCATTCATGGAGGTGCGTATGGCACTCAATCCGCTGCAACAGCTCTTCTCGAAAGTCGGCGCCGGTGACGTACCGGGCGCGCTCGAGGTCATCGACGACGCGACGGTGTTCGAGCCGCAGGGCCCCGAGAGCCTGCCGATCTATGGGCGCTTCGTCGGCAAGGCCGGTGTCGAACGCCTGCTCGGCACGCTGGTCGAGCAGTTCGAGACCGAGCAGTTCGAGATCCGCAAATGGGCCGAAGCCGACGACACCGTGTTCGCATACGGCTACATGCAACATCGTGTGCGCAAGACGGGCCGGACCTTCAAGAGCGAATTCGCCGTCGTTGCACGCATCGAGGGCAACGTGATCCGCCACTACCGGATCTTCGAGGACACGGCTGCGGCCGTGGAAGCGTTCGCCTGATCGCCCGGCAGGAGGCGCGTACGGCCCGGTGCACCGCACGCCGGGCTGTCGTGCGACGGATTCGCCACGCGGTTCAGCGAATCTGCGCGAGCCAGCCGCTGTAGTCGATATCCGTGTGTCGTTGCAAGCGATGCTGCGGGTTCCCCGCGACGATACGCGTCTCGCTCGGCGCGTGACCGAACTCCAGCTTGAACGCGCGGCTGAGCTGCGTGTTGCTGTTGAAGCCGTACCGGTACGCGAGATCGCCGATCCGGTGACGAGGGCTCTCGGGCGACATCAGCGCGCGGTGAATCGCGAGCAGGCGGCGCTTGCGGATGTAATTCGCGACACCGCCATCCTGCTCGAATAGCCGGTACAGACTCGAGCGCGAGATGCCGATTTCCTTGCAGATTCGATCCGGCGACAGGTCCGGTGATTCGAGGTTCTGCCGGATGTACGCCTTGATCTTCACGTACAGGGTCGACAGCAACTCGCTGCGTGCATTCGAGATCTCTTGGGCGGTCGGGCTGAGCATCGCTTTCACCAGGCTCAGCGTTGCCTGCTCGACATGCAGCGCTTCCGACTGCGACAGCGTGCCGATCTTGTCGAGCAGGCTCCTCAGAAAGCTGTCGAGGAGCTGGCTGATGCCGCCGTTGAAGAGGGTGCCGTGAACGCTCGACGGCAGGTTCGGCAGCATGTCGCGCGCGACCAGCAGCGTGATTGCGTCGCCTGCCTGGATTTCACGGTGATAAGGACGCGCCTGGTCGACGACGAGGATATCTCCGGGCTGGACGAACACCGGCCGTCCATCGATTTCCCCGTGCACGCTTCCCGCGTCCCGCAGGTTGAACGAATAGTTGTCCACTCCGTCTCGCCGAATGAACGCCGCCGAACGGTTGAGCGTATACGAGAGCGGCACAGCCGCGTTCCCCGGATGATGGTAGGTCCACTTGCCGATCGAGATGTTGCCAAGCGTGTAGCCGATAAACTGGTAGTCGATTATCGGGTCAATCGGCGCAGTTAAAGCAAACTCTGAAATCGAATACTGGGTCTGCCATGCGTTGAAACGTTCGGCAGGTGAATAATCCTGCAGGGAGAAACGGAAAGGCGGATGGGTCGAGCTGCTCATCTTGTGGCCCTCAATATCGCACTTTGGTTTGCTGAATTATAGAGGGGTTCATTAAAGGAGTGTGATGGGTGGTTGGTTATATAGATTTTCTTCTATCCATATAATTTCTTTGGGGGTTTTAATTGAAGCTGAATTAAGGGTTTTTGTGCTATTCGTAATGGGGTTCAATCGTATGAGATAGCTTGAAGAGCCGCCCTGGCCTTCGAGCGAGCCCGATGGTGAAAGCGCGATTACGATTTTTTGATCTTTATGAGCTATTGCGATTCGATGTTTCTTTCGATTGTCTTTCGTCGGATGCGTTGCGCACGTTGAAGAATCGTGGCAGTGGGCTTTCCGCTGTATCTCCGGACATGCGCCGGAACAAACTCTCTGATATTGAAAATCGCGTGCTCGATAGACGTCTGCAATCGGGCCATCTGCGAAAAATTTGCTTTCTCACATATGGATTCCCTTGTCGACTGCTGGAAGTGACGCAACCGGTCGAGGGACAAATATCGCATCCGCCTCCCTTCCGCCACTGTCGGTTCAGCATCGCTTGAATACGGCGGCCCACGCGCGTCGGTTCGCCAGAGGGCGAGTCATCCCGGACAACATGCGATGAGCGGGCCGGGTGGTTGACGGCCGGCCGCGCCGATTCCCTGCACGAATCCGGAACGGCGTAAGGGTTTGTGCCGACCTCGATAGTATTTGACACCCCTATCAATTCTGCTACATTTCGAGAAAATTGATACCCAGTCAAATTTCAGCGCAAGGGAGCGTGCCCCGATCGTGACGGCGTGAGGTTCGTCGCGTCCACGATCCGGCAGAGCAGAGGCATGACAACGAGATGAGCCCGCGGCGGTGCAATGGGCCATCCATTCAGTAGTGCTTGATATTGACCGAACCACAACAGAAACATATCGAGGTATGGAGACAAGGATGAGCAGTCTTGCACGACGGAATGTAGGTCTCGCGTTGTCGGCTACCGCACTGGCTGCGGCAACGAGCGCGTTTGCGACCGACGGCACGTATTTCACCGGGAACGGCGCGTCGTCGTCGGGCATGGGCGGGGCCGCGATTGCGTTTCCGCAGGATGTCGCGTCGGCGGTGGACAACCCTGCGGGGCTCGCGGAGCTGGGCTCGCGAGTCGATTTCTACATGGTGGCGTTACCGGTGTCCGCGAACTCGACGTTCGGTTCGCCGGACAATCACCTGTTTTCCCGCAAGATCGTCGTATCGCCGGGCTTCGGTTTCAACTACCAGATCGCGCCGCAGTGGACATTCGGCGTGGCCATGACGGGCGCGGGCGCCGCGTCGAATTACGGCCGGCCCGTCCTGCCCGTTCCTGGCGCCGGCAATGCGAAAGCGAGCCTCGTCATCGTCAATACCAGCCCGACGATTACGTACAAGCCGCGGTCCGATCTCTCGATCGGTGCGTCGCTGGTGGTGGGTGTCGAGCAGTTGCGCCTGAACGGCCTCGTCGCACCGGGCGCGGACGGTGCGCTGCAACCCGTGCCCAGTCACGGCAATGCCAATGCGCTGGGTATCGGTGCGGGCGTGGGTGTGCTCTGGACACCGGTGCCGATGGTGTCGGTCGGCGCCTCCTATTTCACGAAGACGTGGTTTACGCCGCTGTCGGGTTACAAGGACGATGTGCTCGCTTCCAGCGGAGGGCACATCGACAGCCCGGCGCGGTACGGCGCCGGCGTGGCGATTCGGCCGCTTCCCGGGTTGACGCTGGCGATGGACTATCTCCGGATCCAGTGGTCGGGGGCCGCGGGCTACAACAGCACGAACTCGTGGGGTTATCGCAGCCAGAACGTCGGCCGCATCGGCGTTTCCTACGAGATCAACCCGAAATGGACGGTGCGGGCCGGGTACAGCTTCGCGAACAACAACGTGGACTCCGACCATACGATCGCGAACATGTATGGCCCGGGCATCAGCTCGCGCGCCGTGACGCTCGGCGCGACCTACGCCATCGACAAGAACAACCTGGTGACCGCCGCTTTCGAGTACGACATCCCGACGACGATCATCGGCACCGGGCCGAGCCAGGGAACGAACATCCGGGCAAGTTACCAGGGATACACGATCGGCTACACGCACAAGTTCTGAGCCTCCGCGTCGACACCCGGCACCGCGTGTGACGGTGCGGGAGCAGACACGGGACGAGACGCCGGAGCCGGTTCGATCGGCCCGGCGTCTCGTCGTTACCGGCGTGCGTTGCGGGGCGCCCGGGATTCGCCCGCCGGCTTCGACAGCCACGTTTCGAATCCGTCCAGCATGAGCTTCAGGCCGGCGTCGAGCCGTTTCTCGCTGTCGATGTTCGCGAAGGGCTCGACGAGGAAGGCGGCGCCCGGAATGGTCGTCCGGTCGAACTGGGAGACGTGACGGACGATGAATTCCTTGTGTTCGCCAGGGGCCTGCCGGTTGGCGAATTCGACGCTGATGCTCGTCATGAACATCATCGTCAAGTCGTACGCGAGCGCCGCTTGCTCGGGCGCAAAGCCGGCGTGTTCGAGAATTCGCCCGAGGTGATCGAAGTACGCGAGGCCGTAATCCGTCTCGCCCGGCTGTACGCGCTGAAACAGCCTGAACCGGTTTTGCGTCGCGATGTAGTTCGCGATGCCCGGCCAGCGTGCGAGGACTTCCAGCGACGAACGGCAGACGCCTTCCAGGTCGACGCGCCAGTCGCCCGTCACGGCCGGAAGTGCGAGGACGCGCTCGTGGAAAGCCGTGTTCAGCACGGCGCTGAGCAAGTCGTCCTTGCTGCCGACGTAGTAGTGAACCAGCCCCGGCGCAACGCCCATTTCGCGCGCCACGCGAACCATCGACACGTCGAAGATCGATTCCTTCTGCGCGAGTTCGATTGCACTGCGGATGACGGCGTCGCGCGACAGCCCGGACCCCGGCGTGTCGCTTTTCGGGCGTCTGCCGGAGCGTCGCGGTGTGGACGGAACGGCTTCTTCTGGCGCGATTTTGGTTGATTTCATAGAGCAGGGTAAACGATAGCGCCCGGGCTGCACGCTTTAAATTGACACCGTCTCAACTCTAGCACTATTCTTAGCTCGTGGACATTTGAGGTGGTCTCAATTAATCTTAAATTGAGACTATCTCAAATAATATCGGATCATCGAAACAGGAAGACGGAGCGCCCATGAAACAGCAGGGTTCGAACGGAAAAGTCGCCGTGACCGCCGGGTTGCGGGGGGCGTCGTGGACGCCTGCGCGGATGCAGGTTCCCTATACCACGACGCCTTTTCCGTTGACGACGCAGGACGGGCAGGCGACGCTGGGCGTGCTGTTTTCCCGAGCGCCCGTACGGAAGGTCGTATTCATCATGCACCCCCGTGAATTCGTGATGACCCACTATCTGGTGCCTGAAGCGCTGGATGCCGGATGGGCCTGCTGGGTACAGGCGCCACGCTCGATCGGCAGCGATCTGCGCCTGGAGCACGAGATTGCGCTGCACGATGTCGCGGCGGGCATGCGCCAGCTTCGCGACCTGGGTTTCGAGACGATCGTGCTGGCTGGTAACTCGGGCGGTGCCGGGCTGTTCGCGTTCTACAACCAGCAATCGCAACGCCCTGCCGAGGAGCGCATCCGCCGTACGCCGGCGGGGCGTCCGACGGACCTCGACACCGCGGTCATGCCGGTCGCCGACGGCATCGCGTTCGTGTCGCCCCACCCGGGGCAAGGCGTGTTGCTGATGAATGCGCTGGATCCGTCGGTCACGGACGAGAGCGACCCGTTCTCGAGTGCTGCGGAGCTCGACCCGTTCAGCGCGGCAAACGGCTTTCGCCGGCCCCCCGAATCCTCCCGCTATACGCCCGAATTCATCGAGCGCTACCGGCGTGCGCAACGCGAGCGTGTCGCGCGGCTCGACCAACGCGCACGGGAACTGGTCGAGCGCCGGCAATCGGCGCGCACGCGACTGAAAGAGGCTCCCACGCGACCCGACAAGCAACTCGCGAGTCATGGCCCGATCCTGACGGTGTGGCGCACCGACGCCGATCTCCGCTGCTGGGACACGTCGCTCGAACCGTCAGATCGCCTGGTCGGCTCGCTGTGGGGCGCCGATCCGTCGGTATCCAACCTGGGCAGCGTCGGCTTCGGCCGGCTGGTCACGCCGGAATCGTGGCTGTCGACCTGGTCCGGCCTGTCGTCGAATGCATCGCTCGCGAAGTGCGCGCCGTCGATCGTGCAGCCGACCCTGTTGATCGAATACACCGGTGACAACTGCGTGTTCCCGGGTGACGTCGATGCGATGTTCGCGTCGTTCGCGACTGCCGACAAGGCGCGTCACCGTGTGCGTGGCAATCACCACGGATTGCCGCTGGACGACGGCGAAGTGTCGGGGCAGGTGTTGGCGGGCCAGCACCTGCAGGCCTGGCTCAACGCGAAGTTCTGACAAGACATTACAAAATCATGGAGACGGTAAGGATGGACTCGGTACGTAATCCTCAGGAAACAGGCACTTCGTCGGCCACCCGTGCGGCGCACGTGCTCAGCCCGATTCCGGGCGTCGTGTATCCGGATCAGGCCGATCTTGATCGCTACGTTGCGGAAGGCGTGCTCGGCTTCGAAACACTCGCGGACGGGTTTCGCGCGACTGCCGCACGCTATCCCGACAACCTCGCGCTCGTCGGGCCGGCATTGAGCATGACGTATGCCGAACTCGACTCGAAGTCGAACCGGCTCGGCGCGGCCCTGCTGGCGCAAGGCCTCGAACCGCTCGATCGCGTGGTGTTCCAGCTCGGGAACAGCGCCCAGCTCGTCGTGATGTTCCTGGCCTGCGTGAAGGCAGGCCTGATTCCGATCTGTACGTTGGCGGCGCATCGGGAGCACGAGATCGGCTATCTCGCGAACCTGGCTGAAGCGAAGCTTCATTTCGTCCAGGGCGACGATCCGAAATTCGACGATATCGCGTTTGCACGGGACATCCAGTCTCGCGCACCGACGATGAAACTGATCCTGCAGGCGCGTGGCGAGCCGCGTGACGGCGTGCTCCATCTCGAGCAGCTGATCGACTCGATCGACGATGAAGCGGCCGCGGCGCGGCTGGCGGAAGTCCGGCTCGATCCGTTCCAGGTGGCCGTGTTCCAGCTTTCCGGCGGCACGACGGGCGTGCCGAAGATCATCCCGCGTTTCAACAACGAATATCTGTACAACATGCGTGCGGTGGCGGAATGGCTCAGCTTCCAGCCGGGCGACGTGTTGTTCATGCCGCAGCCGATGGTGCACAACCTGAACATGGGCTGCTGCTTCGGCCCGTTCCTGATGACGGGCGGCACGGTCACCGTGCCGCCGGATCTGGCACCGGAGACGCTGATCGCGTTGATCGAGACGACGCGGCCGACCTGGCTGATGCTCGGCGGGCCGATCATTGCGCGCATCGAGACGGCGATTCAGTCGGGGCGCATCGACCTGTCGAACGCGCGCGGCGTCATCGCGGCCAACAGCGCGCCGAAGCTGCGCGCGCTGCTGGGCGTGCCCGTCTTCCACATCTTCGGCATCACCGAGGGCGTGATCATGTTCACGCACCCGGACGATTCCCAGGAAGCGCTCGACACGACCAACGGCCGCCCCGTCAGCGCGTGGGACCGTATCCGCCTGCTTGGCCCCGGCACGGAAGAGCCGGTCCGGCCCGGCGAAATCGGCGAACCCGCGTTCAAGGGGCCTTACACGATCCACGGCTATTTCCGCGCCGAGGAGCGCAACAAGGAAACCTTCACGCGCGACGGCTACTACCGGTCGGGCGACCTGATGGAGGCGCGTGTCATCGACGGCAAGACCTACTACGTGTTCCGCGGCCGCTTCAAGGATCTCGTGAGCCGTGGCGGCGAAAAGATCAACTGCGAAGAAGTGGAGATGGCCGTGGCCGGACACCCGTCGATCGCACAGGTCGTCGCCGTGCCGTATCCCGATCCGGTATTCGACGAACGCCTGTGTGCCGTGCTGATCCTGCGTGACGGGCATGCCGCGCCCACGCTTCCGGAGCTTGGCGCCTACCTGAAGGAATACGGCCTCGCGAAATTCAAGTGGCCGGAGCGCATCGAGGTGGTCGACGCATTCCCGTTGACCGCGTCGGGCAAGCTCAGCCGTCAGTCGCTGCGCGACATGGTCGCGCGGCAAGTCGTCGGTTCCGAAAAAAGCTCGTGAATCTGATTGACCCATTACTGGAGAACACAGTGACTTCCACGCAACCGGTTCTGAAGGGCGTGCACCATACCGCCCGGCCTACCTGGAAACTTCGGGAAACCGTCGAGTTCTACCGCGACAAGCTCGGGCTGCCGCTCGTTCACGCGATTTCGGCGCGCGGCTGGGGGCCGGCAAACCATCCGGACTTCCTCCACTTTTTCTTCGAAAGCGGCAAGGGGAGCACCATCGCGTTCTTCTACTACATCGACACGGAGCAGCCGGATTACACGCGCGCAGTCGCCGACTATCGCTTCGAAGCGACGCATACCGCGTGGGCGGTCGACACGTACGAGGAATTGATCGAGTGGCGCGACCGGCTCGAGGCGCACGGCATTCCGCTGATCTACCAGATTCGCCACGAACTTATCGAGTCGATCTACTTCAGCGACCCGAACGGGTACTACCTCGAGATCACGCTGCAGCAGCGCCCGATGAACCTGCTCGACGCGGACGATGCGAAACGCACGCTCGATGCCGCGATGAAGGCCGAGGACGCGATGCTCGCGGGCACCGGCGAATTCAAGTCGATCGACCAGGTCTGGCGCGACAAGGCGCACGGGATCGGCGAATCGAACGGCGAGAACGACGGCACGGAAGCGGTGCTCTATGTGCTCGACGTGCCCGAGTTCGAACCGCTCGTCGAATCGAGCAAGAACAACCCGCGCTACCACGTCGACGGCCCGACCCACGGCTACTGGAAGATCTGCTCGCCCGATGCGATCGTGTTCGACCGCAAGGCACTGGGGTTCGTGCCGGCACTCTGGAACGCGTCGCTGACGGGCGGATTCGACGGGAACGTCAAGACCTTCGACCGCTATACGCTCGAAATCACGCCGCGGGGACAGCAATGAAGATCGCGATCGTAGGGGGCGGCCCGTCCGGGCTTTATCTTGGGCTCCTGCTGAAACGAACGGCCCCCGACTGGCAGGTCGATGTGATCGAGCAGAACGTCGCCGACGCCACGTTCGGGTTCGGTGTCGTGCTGGCGGATACCGGCATGCTGCAGTTGCAGGAAGCCGACGAGCGGTCCTACTACGCACTGTGCGACGCGATGCGCTACAACGATCGGCAAGTCATCGTCCAGCGCGAGGAGCCGATCGAGATCAAGCTGAACGTGAAGGGCGGCGCCATTCCGCGCCTCGCGCTGCTGCAGGTCCTTCAGCGCGAAGCGGAAGAAGCGGGCGTTCGCATCCATTTCGGCCGCCGGATCGAGACGACCCTCGATCTCGCGACGTTCGGCCTCGACGATGCGGATGTCGTGGTGGGCGCGGACGGCATCAACTCGGTGGTGCGCCGGCAGTATCCGGATGCCTTCGGTACCACGCAGCGCTCGCTGAGCAACCACTTTGCGTGGTACGGCACGAAGCGCGTGTTCGAGGCGCCTGCACTGGTCTTCCGGGCCTTCAATGGTGGCCATTTTGTTGCGCACTACTACGCGTATAGCGACGACATGAGCACGTTCGTCGCGGAGTGCGACGACGCAACGTGGCATCGTCTCCGCCTGGGCGAATTGACCGACGACGATCGCCAGCACCTGTTCGAGGAGATTTTCGCGCCCGAGCTCGGCGGCCTGCCGCTGATCTCGAACAAATCCGTGTGGCGGCAGTTCCCGGTCATCCGCAACGAAAAGTGGGTCAGCGGCCGCCATGTGCTGATCGGCGACGCACTCGCGAGCGCGCATTTCTCGATCGGCTCGGGCACGCGCATCGCGATGACGGATGCGATCGCGCTGGCACGGGCGCTGCTCGAATGCGACGGCGACGCGGCACGCGGGCTCGCTGCGTTCGAGCAGGATCACAAGCCGCAGAAGAACAAGCTGATCGATGCGTCCGAACGTTCGTACATGTGGTACGAGGACGTCGCGACGTGGATGGACAACTACACGCCGGAGGAATTCGTCTACCAGTTCATGACGCGCACCGGGCGGATCGACGATGCGCGCCTGCGCAGCGAGTTTCCCGAGCTCGTGCAACGGCTGGCAGGCAGCGCGGGGGTCCTGTGAACGAAAGCTCCGAAATCGTGGTGGCCGACCTGCCGTTCACGGTGAGGCGCATCGCGCGCTGGTCCGACTGCGATCCGGCCGGCGTCGTGTTCACGGGCCGCTTCACCGACTACCTGCTGGGCGCCGTCATGCATTTCTATCGGCGCATCGGCTACGGAGCCGGCGGGCGGGAAGGGCGCGAGAGCGGGGTCGGCCTGCCGTGCAAGCACATGAGCCTGACGTTTCACGCGTCGCTCTACCCGGAAGACGTCGTCGATATCCGCGTCGAAGTGGGCGAGATTCGCACGCGCACGTTCGACCTGGTTGCGCGCGCTTTTCTCCCGGACGGGCGCCTCGCGTTCGAAGGCAAGTTCACGCCGATTGCCATCCGCGAGGGCGTTCGGGAGAGCATCGAGATTCCGTCCACATTGCGTGCGGCGCTCGAACCGTATCTGACTTCCAAGGAACCCGCATGACCGCAAGAACCTATCGAATCGGCCAGATCGTCCCGAGTTCGAATACGACGATGGAAACCGAAATTCCCGCGATGCTGCGCGCGCGCGAAAGCATTCGCCCCGACGAACGCTTCACGTTTCACAGCAGCCGGATGCGGATGCACAAGGTGACGCGCGAGGAACTCGAGGCGATGAACCGCGAAGGGCTGCGCTGCGCGGCGGAACTGGCCGATGCGCGGGTCGACGTGATGAGCACGGCCTGCCTGGTCGCGATCATGGCGATGGGCAACGGCTACCACCGCGAAGTCGAGCGCGAGCTGACGGCGGTGGCCCGCGAGAATCACTGCCACTCGCCGGTCATGACGTCGGCCGGCGCGTTGGTGGAAGGGCTGAAGATCATGGGCGCGAAGAAGATCTCGTTGCTGGCGCCGTATATGCGCCCGCTGTGCGATCGGGTTGTCGAGTACGTCGAAAACGAGGGCATCGAAGTGATCGATTCGCTCGCGTTCGAGATTCCGGACAACCTCGAGGTCGGGCTGCGCGACCCGGCACGCCTGGTCGACGACGTGAAGAAGCTGAACATCGCGAATGCCGACGTCGTCGTGCTGTCCGCCTGTGTCCAGATGCAGTCGCTGCCGTCGATCCAGATCGTCGAGGATGCCCTCGGCGTTCCGGTGACGTCCACCGCCATCTGCACGACACGACGGATGCTCGATCACCTGGGGCTCGAACCGGTCGTGCCGAATGCCGGTGCGCTGCTGAGCGGCGCGTATCGATAGACGAATCGCGTTCGAATCATCTGGACATAGCCCGCCGCATAGTACGGAATCCTATTGGTAGGAGTGGATGCAATGAAAGAAGCAGTCATCGTCTCGACGGCCAGAACGCCCATCGGTCGAGCCTATCGCGGCGCGTTCAACGCAACGAAGTCGCCGAGTCTCATGGGGCACGCGATTCGTCATGCGGTGGCGCGTGCCGGCGTCGAGCCGGGGCGAATCGAGGACGTCATTGTCGGCACGGTACTGGCGGCGGGCACCGCAGGGTCGAATATCGCGCGCAACGCGTTGTTCGCGGCCGGGCTTCCGCATACCGTCGCCGCGCAGTCGATCGATCGCCAGTGTGCGTCGGGCCTGATGGCGATCGCAACCGGCGCGAAGCAGATCGTCGTGGACGGCATGGACGTCGTCGTGGCCGGCGGGCAGGAAAACATCTCCGCGATCCAGGATCGGTACTACGACTGGGTGTACGCGGAGAAAGACGCCGAGGTGCTGCGCCATGCGCCGCACGCCTATATGCCGATGCTCGAGACCGCGGAGTGCGTGTCGACGCGCTACGGTATCACGCGCGAGCAGCAGGATGCGTATGCGCTGGCATCGCAGAAACGGACGGCGGCGGCGCAGCGCGACGGCCTGTTCGACGACGAGATCGTGCCGATCACGGTCTCGACGCGGGTGACGGACAAGCAGACCGGTGCGATCGACGTGCGCGAGATCACGCTCTCGAAAGACGAAGGCAACCGTCCGGACACGACGTTACCGGGGCTTCAGTCGCTGAAGCCGGTGCTGGCCGGCGGCGCGGTGACGGCAGGCAACGCGAGCCAGCTGTCCGACGGCGCGAGCGCGTGCGTGCTGATGGATGCGCGCTCGGCCGAGCGTGCCGGGCTCGCCCCGCTGGGCATCTACCGAGGAATGGCCGTTGCCGGGACTGCACCGGAAGAGATGGGCATTGGTCCGGTCTACGCGATTCCGAAGCTGCTCAAGCAGCATGGCCTGACGATCGACGATATCGGCCTGTGGGAGCTGAACGAGGCGTTCGCGTGCCAGGTGCTCTATTGCCGGGACCGGCTCGGTATCGATCCGGCGCGCTACAACGTCAACGGCGGGGCGATCGCGATCGGGCATCCGTACGGGATGACGGGTTCGCGGCTGGTCGGGCACGCGTTGCTCGAAGGGCGGCGCCGGCGCGTGAAGCATGTCGTGGTCGCGATGTGCGTCGGTGGCGGAATGGGGGCCGCCGCGTTGTTCGAGGTGGGTTGAACCGGCAGTGCAAACAAGCAGATCGCGTTCCGCCCCGGCGCGATTCACAAGGTATTCAAAGGAGACGTGAAATGGGATTCGTAGTAGGAGTCGATGTAGGCGGAACCTTCACCGATGGTGTAGCGGTCGACGACCGCGGCGTCATCGTGTCGGCCAAGACGCCTTCCACGCCGCCCGACTATTCGGCCGGTGTCTTCAACGTGCTGGGCCTGCTGGCCGAGCAATTCTCGATGTCGCGCGCCGAGTTTCTCCAGCACACGGATCACATCGCACACGGCACGACGTCGTCGCTGAATGCACTCGTGATGGGCAAGGTGCCGCCCGTCGGGTTCATCACGACGCGCGGGCACGGCGATTCGATCGCGATCATGAACGTCGAGGGGCGCTATCTCGGCCGCTCGTCGATGGAGCTGCAGAACGTGCTCGGCCATGCCAAGCCCGCGCCGCTCGTCGCCAAGCGCCTGATCAAGGAAGTGACGCAACGAATGGATCGCGAGGGGAACGTGCTGGTCGAGCTCGATGATCCGGAAGTGCGCGAAGCGGTGCGTGACTGCGTGGCACAAGGGGTGTCGGCGATTGCCGTGTCGCTGCTCTGGTCGTTCCGGAATCCGTCGCACGAGCGGCGTGTGCGCGACATCATCCGGGAAGAAGCGCCGGATATCTATGTCGCGCTGTCGTCGGACGTGAGCCCGCGGATCCGCGAGTATGCACGCCACGCAACGACGATCATGAGCACGCAGATCGGCCCGGGCCTGCGCGATTACCTGGCGAACCTCGAAGCGGGGCTGCGCAGCGAAGGGCTCGTCGGGCCGCTGCTCGTGATGCAGAGCTCGGGCGGCGCGATCACGGCGGCCGAAGCACCGGCCACCGCGATCACGACGGTCGGCTCGGTGCTGACCGGCGGCGTGGTCGGCGCGATGCAGCTCGCGGGCCAGCTCGGCCATCGCAACGTGATGGCAACGGACGTGGGCGGCACGACGTTCCTTGCCGGCCTGATCGTCGACGGCGAGCCGGTGCGCGCGGCGCAGACCATCATCAACCAGTCGCCGGTCAACGTGCCGACGCTGCGCGTCGAGGCGATCGGGTCCGGCGGCGGTGCGATCGCGTGGATCGACGCGGGCGGCAATCTGCGGGTCGGCCCGCTGAGCGCGCAGGCTGCGCCGGGGCCGGCATGCTACGGCGCCGGCGGCATGGAGCCGACGATCACCGATGCCAACCTCGTGCTGGGCATCCTGCCGTCGCGCGGGCTGCTTGGCGGCAAGCGCCCGCTGTCGATCGAGCTGGCGCGCGATGCGATCCGGCGCCGGATCGCGGAGCCGCTCGGGCTGAGCGTCGAGGAAGCGGCCGCGGCGATTTACGCGGTGCAGAACGCGCAGACCGGCGACCTGCTCCGCAAGATCGCGGTGGAAGCCGGGCATGATCCGCGCGACTTCGTCGTCTACGCGTTCGGCGGCGCGGGGCCGGCTCACTGCGCGGCGTACACGTTCGCGGTCGGCGCGAGCGAAGTGCTGGTGCCGCTCGGTCCGGTTGCGTCGGCATTCTCCGCATTCGGGCTGGCGGCATCGAAGGTCAACGTGATCCGCGAGCTGTCCGATCCCGCGGTCGCGCCGATCGATCCGGTGCGCGTCGCCGAGAATTTCAGGCGGCTGGAGGAGGAAGTCAGCACCGTGCTCGAGCGACAGGGCATCAAGTTCGTCGAGACGAAGCTCTATCGCGAGATCGACATGCGCTACGGCATGCAGATGGGCGAGGTGTCGACGCCGCTGGCGTCGGGCCCGATCACCGTCGAATCGCTGCAGGATGCGGTCGACAAGTTCGAGGAACTGTACGCGCAGCTGTTCGGCGCCGGTTCCGGCTTCCGCGATGCAGGCATCCAGGTCCTGACCTACCGGGTTCGCGGCGAAGGCATCCTGCCGATCTCGCCGGAACTCCCGGAGATCGAAGCCGCGAACGGCATGCCGGTCGAGCATGCCGTGATCGAACGGCGCCCGATTTGCCTCGATGCACACGACGGATTCGTCGATACCCCGGCCTACGACTACACGCTGCTGCGTGCCGGGCACGTGGTGGAGGGGCCGGCCGTGATCCAGGTGCCGACGACGACGGTCGTGGTCCCGAACGGGATGCGGGGCGTCATCGACCACCTGGGCAACCTGTCGATCAAGATGAACGCGGCGTGACCCGCGAATAGGAGAACTGTCATGCAATCCACGATTCCGGGTTCCGAAATTTTCGTCAGCCGGCCCGTTGCACCGGAGGTGCTGCTGCGGTCGCTGCCGCCGTCGCTGAAGGCGCACACCGTGTCGGACGATGTGATCGACGCGCTGCATCCGCTGACTTACGAGGTGATTCGCCATCGCCTCTGGTCGATCACCGACGAGATGGGCGAGACGCTGAAGCGCATGTCGGGCAGCCCGGTCGTCTCGGAAGCGAACGACTACGACTTCACGATCAACGACGAAGCGGGGCAGGAGGTGCAGATCGGCCTCTACAACACGATGCTGGCGGGCGCGATCGATCTCGCGATCTACTGGACGCTGCAGAACCGGGCCGACAATCCGGGCATCCAGGACGGCGACATGTTCCTGTGCAACGACCCGTGGATCGGCGGCGGCTTGCACCAGAGCGACGTGCTGGTTTTTTCGCCGATCTTCCATGACGGCAAGCTGTTCGGCTGGACGAGTGCGATTTGCCATGAGCCGGATCTCGGCGGGGTGGCGCCGGGCTCGATGCCGATCGCCGCGCCCGACGTGTTTTCGGAATCGCTGCCGACGCCGCCGATCAAGATCGTCCGGAACTTCGAGCTGCAACGCGACGTGGCCGACATGTGGGTGCGTCGCTCGCGCGTGCCGCAACTCATCGGCCTCGATCTGCGCGCGAAGATCGGTGCGAACCTGGTCGGGCGCAAGCGCATTCTCGCGCTGATCGAGCAGTACGGCCCCGACACGGTCAAGGCGGTGATGAAGCGGATGATGAACGACGCGGAGCGACGCCTGCGTGACAAGCTTCGCAACGCGCCGGACGGGACGTGGCAGGCGACGAGCTACATGGATCAGTCCGAGGCCGGCGATCGGCGTCCGCACAAGCTGACGCTGTCGATGACGAAGCGCGACGATCACCTGACGTTCGATTTCACCGGCACCGCACCGCAGGCCGGCGTCATCAACTGCACGTATGCAGGGTCGCGCGGCGGCGTGATGCTCGCGCTGCTGCCGACGCTCGCCGGCAATATTCCGTGGGCGGCCGGCGGCCTGATGCGCTGCTTCGACATCGTCACGCCGGAAGGGACGATGAACAACGCGACGTTCCCCGCGGCGATCAACAAGGCGCCGATCGCGACCGCGTGGGCGATCGGCAACCTGGCCGCGCAGTGCCTGTCGCAGATGCTCGACTGCACGGTCGACATGAAGGCGAACGTGCAGGCGACCTGTTGCGGCACCTGGAACACGGCGGTGCTCGCCGGTGTCGACCAGCGCGGCAAGCACCATGCGCCGTTCGTCGATGTCGTGATGGAGTCGATGGCCGGCGGCTACGGCGCGCGTCCGGCCGCCGACGGCATCGATACGGGCGGTTTGTTCTGCATTCCGATGGGCAAGCTGCCCGACGTCGAAATGACCGAGTTGCTGTATCCGCTGGTCGTGCTCTGGCGTCGCGAGGAACCGGACTCGGGCGGCCCGGGCCGGCATCGCGGCGGCGTCAGCGCGTCGGTCGCGATCACGCCGTACGGGTCGTCGCTGCCGATGGCGATGGTGCTGTCGAGCTCGGGGATGGCGACTGCGCAGAACCAGGGGCTCGCCGGCGGCCATCCGGGCAATACCGGGCACAACGTCGTGGTGCGCGACGTGCCGCTCGAGGCCATGTTTGCAAAGGGTGAGGTGCCGACCGACCTGTTCGCGCTCGGCGGCGAGCTGACGACTGCGCAGTGCATGACGGCAGGCGAGCTGAAGCAAGGCGACGTCCTGTATCTGCATTGCCAGGGTGGCGGCGGCTACGGCGACCCGATTCGCCGCGAGGCGCAGGCGGTCGCGACCGACCTGCGCAACGGCAAGATCGGCGCTGGTGCGGCCGAACTCGTCTACGGCGTGATCGTCGACGCGGCGGGTCACGTCGACGTCGGCGGAACGGAGCACCGGCGCGCGGCGATTCTCGGCGAGCGCCAGAAATATGCGGAGCCGGCGCCGAAGCAGCTGACGGGCCGATTCGACCCGGAGAAGGCGCGCGCGATCGACGACAACCTCGGCCTTGCCGCCGTGGCGGGCGGATCGGTCGTGGTCTGCCGGCACTGCGGACATCAACTGAGCGATCACGACAAGCAGCTGTCGCTCGCGTGCCGGGATTCCGATCCGGTCTCCGCCAGCTCGAACGTGCGTGTCGATCCGTCGTATTACGTCGATTCGGAGATCGTGTTCCGCGAACACTTCTGCCCGAGCTGCTGGACGACGGTGCACTCCGGCCTGGTACCGAAGGATCACGTCGACGTGATCAGCGGGATGACCAAGCTCGGTGCGGCGGATACGGTGTCGGCATAGGCGCAACAGGGCGTCGCGCGGCCGGCCGGCAGTCGGCGGTCGCGCGACGCGACTCTTTCGGGTAACGAGGCAAAGTAAATGAAACTCAAGGACAAGGTGGCGATCATCACGGGCGCCGCGGCGGGGATCGGGCAGGCAACGGCCAGGACCTTCGCGAGCGAAGGGGCGATCGTCGTGTTGTGCGACCGTTCCGCAGACGCGGTGCGACACGAGGCGCGGCACCTGAACGAGCGCGGCCATTCGGCGGTCGCGCATACGCTCGACGTGACCGACCGGGCCGGCATCGACGCGGTAATCGCGAACGTGAAGGCGCAGTTCGGCCGGATCGACATTCTCGTCAACAACGCGGGCATTACGCAGGATGCGCGGCTCGTGAACATGAGCGAGGAACAGTTCGACAAGGTCATCGACGTCAACCTGAAGGGCGTGTTCAACTGCACGCAGGCGGTCGTCGACACGATGATCGAGCAGAAGCGCGGCGTGGTGCTCAACGCGTCGAGCGTCGTCGGCATCTACGGGAATTTCGGCCAGACGAACTACGCGGCCAGCAAATTCGGCGTGATCGGTTTCACCAAGACGTGGGCCAGGGAGCTCGGCCCTAAAGGCATTCGCGTCAATGCGGTGTGCCCGGGCTTCATCGAGACGGACATCCTCAAGACAATGCCGGACAAAGTGCTCGACGGGTTTCGGGACGCATGCTGGCAGCGGCGGTTGGGTACGCCGAGCGAAATTGCGAGCGTTTACGCGTTCCTCGCGTCGGACGAAGCCAGTTTCGTGAACGGGACGGCGATCGAGGTGTCGGGCGGGTTGTCGGTGTAGGGGCAAGCGCGGGGCGAGGGGCGGTCCTTACCCTACCGTCCCGATTGGACCTTGTGCTGTCGCGGCGCGCTGGTGGCAACGGCGATATCGGATTGCGGATTTCGAACCTAGATGATTCGAATCCATGCACCGCTTTCCGCTTTCTCGGGCTCGACGAGTGCCCAGATCGAGCGGCAGAAGGTGCAGCGACAGTACATGACCGAACCTGCCGAATCGGGGCCTTCGGAAGAGAAATGAGGCTGGGGAATTTCGGAGAGGATGTTGTTTGCGACGGCCACGTCGCGACGATAGGCGTATTGCCGATACTCCTGATGCGATGCGAACGCTTTAGGCTCGCCGACACCGAGACAGTGCATGCAGGCCGGAAGCAGGCGCGCGATCGCCCCGTTGCTTTGCGCTTCACTCCCTCGCCTGAGTTTCAGCCATTCGCCGCGGGGGATTTGTGCGTCCACACGCGTTCTTTCACCGTCAAGCCACACGCGTAACTGGTGCAGGTCGATCTCTCGTTCGCGATAGCGGCGGAGCATGGTCTGAATATCCTGGTCCATTGCGGTCGTGTACCTGATTTTCGATCTCAGAACCCTTATCCCGTCAGTCGTGCCGCCTCACACCCCATCACGCACCGCCATCGCAAGCGGCATCATCGCCGGCCCGATGGAGGCGAGCAGCCGCTCCTTCGATACCCCGTCGCGGGATTGAACGGAGATGCCGTGCAACTGCGTCGCATAGAAATCGGCCAGCGCCTTGATGTCGGTGCCCCGCGCGAGTTGCCCCTGTTCGGCTGCGAGTTGCAGGCGCTCGACGATCGACTGCGTGCGTGCGCGCCGATGGGCGGCCAGCCATTCCATCACCCCTTCGTTTTCGGCCGAGTAGTTGGTGGCGGCGGACACCACCATGCAGCCGTGCGGCTGGCCGCGTCGGGTATAGGCGGCGACCGCGTCGCGCAGCATCCGTTCGACAGCCGCGCGGACATCGGTTTCCTCGGCGAACGCGCGATCGGCGAAGCCGCCTTCGCCTTGCTCGTAGAGCGCCACGGCCTCCTGGAACAGCGCTTCCTTGCTGCCGAAGGCGGCGTAGATGCGCGCTGACGCGATGCCCATCGCTTCGACCAGGTCGGACATCGACGTGCCTTCGTAGCCGTGTCGCCAGAACGCCAGCATCGCGCGTTTCAGCGCCATGTCGCGATCAAATTCTCTCGGTCGTCCCGCCATATCCCTTTCGTCCGTCGTCACATCGTGCGCCGATTTTATCGCGCGTCGTGTTGACACGCGCCGTTCCGCTATTCTATTCTTTGTCGATCAACAAACAATAGGAATTGATCATGCGTACCCTCAAGGGCCCCAGTCTCCATCTCGCGCAGTTCGCCGACGATGCGGTGCCGTTCGACAGCTTGCCGAATATCGCGCAATGGGCGGCCGGCGTCGGCTTCAAGGCGCTGCAGATTCCCGCGTGGGACGGCCGTCTGTTCGACGTGGAGACGGCCGCGGAAAGCCAGGCGTATTGCGATGACGTGAAGGGCATGCTGGCCGATCACGGGCTGGAGATCAGCGAACTGACCACGCATATCTTCGGGCAACTGGTCGCCGTGCATCCGGCGTACGACGCCATGTGCGACAACTTCGCGCCCGAGGCCGTGCGTGGCAACCCGGCCGCGCGCACCGCGTGGGCACTGGATCGGCTCACGCTGGCGGCGCGGGCGTCCCGCCGTCTGGGGCTGACCGACATGGGCACGTTTTCCGGCTCGTTCGCGTGGCCCTACCTGTTTCCGTTCCCGCAACGGCCCGCCGGCCTCATCGAGACGGCCTTCGACGAGCTGGCGCGCCGCTGGCGGCCGATTCTCGACGTCTGCGATGAAAACGGCGTCAACCTCTGCTACGAGATCCATCCCAGCGAGGACCTGCACGACGGCGTCAGCTTCGAGCGCTTCCATGCGCTGGTCGGCGAGCACGCACGCTGCAAGATGCTGTTCGATCCGAGCCATTTCGTGCTGCAGCAGCTGGACTATCTCGCGTACATCGATATCTACCGCGACCACATCCGCATGTTCCATGTGAAGGATGCCGAGTTCCTGCCTTCGGGCCGTCAGGGGATCTACGGCGGCTACAGTTCGTGGCTCGAGCGTGCCGGCCGTTTCCGCTCGCTCGGCGATGGTCAGGTCGACTTCAAGGCGATTTTTTCGAAACTTGCTCAGTACGACTACACAGGATGGGCGACCCTCGAGTGGGAATGCTGCCTCAAGGACCAGGAGGACGGCGCACGCGAAGGCGTCGCGTTCATCAACGACCACATCATCCGGGTGACGGAGCGCATCTTCGACGACTTCGCCGGTGCCGCGGTCGATCAACGGCAAATCCACGACATGCTCGGCATCGCCTGAGCCGGCCCCCATTGCGAGGAATCATCGATATGTCCGCTCAACTTCAGTCGTCGTCAGCCGACGCTCAACGCTTTGCCCATCAATACGTCCGCATCGACGGCCAGCGCATTCATTGCGTCACGGCCGGCGCAGGCACCCCGGTCCTGCTGATTCCCGGGTGGCCGCAAACCTGGTACGCCTGGCGTCATGTGATGCAGGCGCTCGCCGCGCGCGGCTTCATGGCCATCGCGGTCGATCCGCCCGGCACCGGCTATTCCGACCGGCCGCAGGCGGGTTACGACACGGGCCACACGGCGGCGACGTTGCATCGCGTGATGGTGCAGCTTGGCTTCGATGTGTACCAGGTGGCCGGCCACGACGTCGGCATGTGGGTGGCCTATGCACTCGCGAGCGATCGGCCCGAAGCGGTGAAGTCGCTGGCGCTCACGGAGGCGGTGATCCCCGGGCTGGCGCCCGCGCCATCGATCTTCGCTCCGCCGGAAGAGAACATCTTCCTGTGGCATTTCATGTTCAACCAGCTGGCCGATCTGCCCGAGACGCTGATTGCCGGACGTGAACGGGCCTATCTGGAGTTCATGTTCAACCGCTGGTCGTTCCGGCGCGATTGCGTGGCCATCGATGTGTATATCGACGCCTATTCGGCACCGGGCGGCCTGCGCGGCGGCTTCGCCTATTACCGTGCGATTCCGGAGACGATCCGGCAGAACCAGGCGCGGGCGCAGCGCAAGCTGACGATGCCCGTGCTCGCGATCGGTGCCGAACATGCGACCGGCGATGCACCGCTGGTCACGATGCGTGACAACGCGACGGATCTGCAGGGCGCGGTCGTGCCCGATTGCGGCCACTTCATCATGGAAGAGGCGCCCGACGCGTTCATCGGCCATCTGCTGCCGTTCCTGGAACGGAGCCGCTGATCATGCCGATCGACAACCACATCGCCGCGCTGCTGGCGCGACTGGCCCTGGCCGAGCCGCCTTCGTCGCTCGACGCGTTGCGGCAGGCGACCGAGACGACACTGACGGGCTGGCATGGGCCGCTGGAAGCGGTCGACCGTACGGAAACCTTCGCGGTGCCCACACGCGACGGGCGGCAGATTCGCGTGCGGGCCTATTGGCCGGCGGCCACGTCGGCGCACGCGGAACGGCAGCCGGCGATCGTTTATGCGCACGGCGGCGGGTGGTGCCTCGGCACGCTCGAGCTTTACGACAATCCTTGCCGCGCGCTGGCCAACGCGACGCAATGCGTCGTGCTGTCGGTCGATTACCGGCTTGCGCCGGAGCACGAGTTTCCGGTGCCGCTGGAGGATTTCTGCGATGCGCTGGACTGGGTGTTCGGCGAGGCGGCCGGCCTGGGGCTGGACCCGGCGCGCATCGCCGTCGGCGGCGACAGTGCCGGAGGCAACCTGGCCGCAGCTGCCTGCCTGGTCGCACGGGAGCGGGGCGGCCCGTCGATCGCGCATCAGCTGTTGCTGTACCCGCCGCTGGATGCGTCGATGAGCACGACGTCCTATCGGACTTGCGGGCAGGGCTACTACCTGACGGACGAGATCATGCAGTACTGCTTCGACCTGTACCTGGCCGATCCGGCCGACGGCAGCTCGCCCAGCGTGTCGCCGTTGCGGGCGGCTTCGCTCGAGGGTCTGCCACCGGCCACGTTGCTGGCGTGCGAGTACGATCCGGTGCGCGACGACGCGCACGCGTATGCGGCGCGATTGCGGGAGGCCGGTGTGCCGGTCGATTGCGTCGTGCTGCCGGGGATGATCCATGCGTGCATCCATATGGTCGGCGTGACGCCGGCGGCCCGCCAGGTGTTCGATGTGGCTGGCGCGCAGATGCGCAGGGCGTTCCAGCGGTGAGTGCATGGACGAAGGGGGATGTATGACGTGCGTGCGTGGTCGTACGGGCCGGCAGCCGCGCGATTTCGTGGGCGATCGGCGGGATGCTCGGCAACTTCATCGGCAGCATCGCCGCAGGCTGGACGATGCTTGCGCCGGGATGGATCCTGTTTATGGGAATCGCGCTGGCCGGTCTGCTTGCATTCGGCAGGCAGCGAACGGAATAGCCAGAGTGACGGACGAGGCAGCGTGAACTACTTGCGCCGCTGAACCCGCGCCTTCGCACACTTGAACCACAGCCGCATCGCCCCGACACCGCCGGCCACCGGAATCCGCGGCAACAGGAACCGGTCGTCGTACGCATCGGCGCAGCCGCGCCGGGTCGTGGTCGCGTTGTGATAACCGGCGGCCGCGACCTGGTCGCGCACGCGCGGGTCCAGGTCGCCGTACGGGTAGCAGAACGATTCGACGGGCTGGCCGCCGAACGCTTCGAGCCGCTGCTTCGATTCGGTGATCTGAACCTCCGACACGTGTGCCGGCATGTGCGACAGCGCGACGTGATCGAGCGTATGCGAGCCGATTTCATGGCCGTGATCGCGCCAGGCGAGCATGTCCGCGCACGTCATCAGCGGCGAGCGTGCGGTATCGGCACCCGCATCCCAGTCGTTCTCGCGGCCGAACCGGCCAGCGACGAAGTAGCAGGTCGCGGTGAAGCCGAGCTCGTCGAGCACGGGCATCGCATGCGTCAGCACGTTGAGAAAGCCGTCGTCGAATGTAATGCCGAAGACTTTCCCGCTGCGCTCGCCGCGCAGGTACGGCTGCAGCTCACGCATGCTCAGGCCGCGATAGCCGAGCCGCCTGAACAGCGTCATCTGGCGGCGGAATGCATCGGGCGCGACGCTCAGGGCGCGCAGCCGGTCGGTCGGCGGCGGCAGCGTGCGGATCTGGTGATACATCAGGATCGGGTAGCGCATGGCTGGCAGCAGCATGAGCGGGTCGCGAGAACGGGGAACTACGCGGCCTTGCGGAAAATCCGCAGGGTCTTGAAGTCGCCGATTTCGACGAAATCGGCATTCGCCGCCCATTGCTCGATGATCGGCTCGGCCTTGCGGTACGCCGACGAGCCCTTGTAGAACAGCAGGTGGCCGTCGCGTGCGGTATGGCGGGCGAACAGGTCGAGCACTTCGGCGTCGGTCTTCGCGCCGTAGCGGCTGTTCGTCTCGTCGCGGAATTCGCACAGATGGAACAGCGTGACGACGTCGAACGCCGGCAGCAGGTCCGAATTGCTCGTATAGATGTCGCCGAAATAGGCCAGATAGGTCTTGCTCACCTCCGGCTGCCGCGTGACGAGATCGACGTACGACTTGTATTCCTTCGGCGACGCCGTCACGCCGAAGACGGTGTTGTTCAGGTGCGGCCGCGCGCATTCCACGCCGACATGGTGGTGGCCGCCGGTGCCGAAGTGATAGATGCGGATGCCGTTGAGGCGCGCGGTTTCCAGCCATTCGACGAAGTGCACGTCACACGGGCACTCCTGCGTGCGCAGGTCCCAGTACTTCTTCCAGATGTTCATTGCCATTAAACGGACCTCATGGATGTCACCCGACGATACGGGTTGTGGCGAATCGATTTCTGATAGACGGACAGCGTCGCGTCGATGAATCGTTCGAACGAGAATTCGCGCTTGCCCTTCAGCCGTGCGCTGCGCCCCATCGCACGCACGCACCCGGGCTCGCGCATGATTGAGCGCAGGATGGCCTCGATCGCTTCAGGCTCGCGCGGCGGGACGACCCAGCCGTCCACGCCCGGCTCGACGTTCTCGGGCAGCCCGCCCACGCGCGTCACGATCGCCGGGCAGCCGAGCGACATCGCTTCGCGGCACGCATACGACAGGCTCTCGTGGTACGACAGCACGAACGACACGTCGATGATCGAGAACGGCGTCCGCACGTCGTCGAGGCGGCCGGTGAACGCGGTGCGCGCGGCCATGCGGTGGTGCGCGATCTGCTCGCGTTGCTCGGCAGTCGGCTCCGCGCCGACCAGCAGCACGCGAAACCGCTCGCGCTCGTGTTCGGGCAGGCGGCCCAGCGCCGCGATCAGGTCCATCCAGCCTTTCTCCGGCGCGGTGCCGGCGCTGCTGCCGAGCACGATCGCGTCCGCGCCGGACGGCCCGAACAGCGCGATCTTGCGGCGGCGGATTTCGTCGCTGGCCAGTCGTTCCGCGGCCTGCCGGCGCACGCCGTGCTTGACGACCGTGACGTTGCCATACGGCGACCGGAGCGCGAGCATGCCCGCCACGTAGTCGCTGACCGCGATGGTGTGGTCGGTGGCGAGGCGCGCGCGCAGCACGTTGCCGAAGCTGTCGGCGCGATAGGTGTTGTGCTTGGTGAGCACGACCGCCGGCCGATACCGGCAGCCGAGCAGCGCGAGCATCACCTGCCGGTGATCGGCGGACCCGTTCACGTGGATGACGTCGTAGCGCTCGGCGACGATCTGCCGGCGCAGCCGGACGATCTCCTGGTACAGCCGGTTCCAGCGCGGCTTGAATTCCATGTCGAAGATGGCCACGTCGGGGCTGTCCTTCAACAATCGCGACAGGCGGCTGCCTTCCGGCGACGCGACCGTCACGCGATGGTGCCGGCTCATCGCGGCGGCGAGATCGCGGACGTAGGTGTCCTGGCCGCCGCCGTAGTCGCCGTGGAAGTTGGTATACAGAATGTTCATCACGATGCCGCCTTTCCTCGATCATTCATTGGGCAGGACTGCTGAGAAAACGAGCGCGTCCGCCTGTCGAAAGCAATGACTCGAACCTGGTCCCGCGTTGTCGATGCGTGATCGCGCATCGACGCCCGGACGGGGCGTCACCGCGAATCGTTTCGAAATATTACAGACGCATTACGCGCCGTAGTGTCAAGGTCTGCGCATCTTTGTGGAAATGTGTCGCGATCGTTCACCGTGTTGTCACGCAGCGCGATGCCGCCGGGGAGGAGAGGGGGAGCCCGACGATGCGGTTCCTGTCGCCGGCGCGTGAACCGTGGCAAGCCCGGCACGACCGGCAATGTGGCCCGATTGCCCGCGTGGTCGCGCAGGAAGCGGGCAGGATCGCGACAAAACCCGCCTTTTCGACGCCATCCGGACGCAGATCAACCCGCTCGACTTTCAGATTTGAAAGCCGGGCTGTCATTTGCGTTAGAATGCCCCCCCTTGTCCGCCGTGGCGACCGTCAGGGCGGGCTCGTCGCACCCAGAGAGACGTGGGTTTCGATTCGTAGCCGGGCGCGAAAGATGTGCCAGCCGTTAGCAACATACGCTTTGTGATTTGGATTACTAATGAAGAAGAAGCACAACATCACCAAGTACATCGTTGTCGCGATGATTCTTGGTATCGCAGTGGGTTACGCCTGTCATAGCGCGTTTCCCGACCCGAACATGGCGAAGGAGGTCGCCGGCTACGTATCGTTGCTGTCCGACGTATTCCTGCGCCTGATCAAGATGATCATCGCGCCGCTGGTATTCGCGACGCTGACCGTCGGCATTGCGCAGATGGGCGACGGCAGTGCCGTGGGCCGCGTCGGCGTCAAGGCGTTCGGCTGGTTTTTCATCGCGTCGTTCACGTCGTTGCTGCTCGGCCTGCTGACCGCAACAATCCTGCAACCTGGCAGCCATCTGAGCCTGCCGCTGCCGGCGTCCGATGCGTCCCTCGGCCTGAAGACGGGCGCCTTCACGCTGAAGGATTTCGTGGTCCACCTGGTGCCGAAGTCGATCGCGGAAGCGATGGCGAACAACGAAATCCTGCAGATCGTCGTCTTCTCGATCTTCTTCGGTACCGCGCTGTCGGCGCTCGGCGAGTCGGGCAAGCGCCTGACCGGCGTGATCGACGATCTCGCGCAGGTGATGCTGAAGGTGACGGGCGCGGTGATGTGGTTCGCGCCGGTCGCGGTGTTCGCGGCGCTGGCGTCGACGATCACCACCCAGGGGCTCGGCATCCTGCTTACGTTCGCGAAGTTCATGGCGAGCTTCTATCTGGCCCTGGCGCTGCTGTGGGGCGTGCTGACGCTCGCCGGCGTGGCGTTCCTCGGCAAGCGTGCGTTCACGCTGATCCGGCTGATTCGCGAGCCGTTCCTGCTGTCGTTCGCGACGGCGAGCTCCGAAGCCGCGTATCCGAAGCTGCTGGACGCGCTCGACCGCTTCGGCGTGAACCGCAAGATCTCGAGCTTCGTGCTGCCGATCGGCTATTCGTTCAACCTCGACGGCTCGATGATGTACTGCACGTTCGCGGTGCTGTTCATCGCGCAGGTGTACGGCATCCATCTGCCGCTGGGTACGCAGATCACGATGCTGCTGATGCTGATGGTCACGTCGAAGGGGATGGCGGGCGTGCCGCGTGCATCGCTGGTCGTGATCGCGGCGACGCTCAACCAGTTCAACATGCCCGAAGCCGGGTTGCTGCTGATCATGGGCGTCGACATGTTCCTCGACATGGGGCGCTCGGCCACCAACGCGGTCGGCAACTCGATCGCGGCGGCCGTGGTCGCGAAGTGGGAAGGGCAGCTCGACGATCCGCGCGACGACAACGATCCGGGCAACGGACGTGCAATGAAGGTGAAGGTGCCGGAGACCTCGGCATCGGCATGATGCACGGCAGTGCGGCAGCGCAGCGATAGTGGCGCGTTGTCTGCTCCCCGGTAATCGATGATCGCCGGTCTGGATTCGATAAGGATTCAGGCCGGCGATTTTGTTTTGGGGGCCGTGATTCTGTATCGAGTGCGGTGGTTTTCCCTGATTCCCTGATTGACACCGGCGCTCACCGTTTCAATCCGTCGTCGTTGAACGCACGGCGATATTCCCGCAGACAGCCACAAACCTGATTTTCCCGATCCCCGACGGACGTGTAAGTGACCATTCACTGTCGCGCTGTCGCATCGTCGCGCTCGCCGTCGGCGCGTATGGGCGCCACAGGCAATGCCATCGAAGCCGAACCCGTGAAAAGCACAACAGCACGAACGCTTCGCAATTTTTTTTGATTTATATAACGCTATTCTCGCGCTGCGCATTATCGAACGCATGCTGCACGTAATACCGACTGCGCCGGATGATTCAGGGGAAGAATTTACGCATTGCGGTTTTCAAACCATCCGGCCGGCCCTTCATGTGAAGGTTCGCACCATTCAGGAGAGCATCCGTCATGGTCGCCAGACAACGGTTTCAGGCTGCGCTTCTCGCCGCAGCGATCGCCGCGATTACCCCCTCCGCTCACGCAGGCAACACCACCGACTGGCTCGCGAACACGTACGGCACGCTCGCGGCCCACGTCGGCAACGTCGCGCGCGCGATGTGGGTCGCGCCCGAAGGTGTGATCTACACGGCGTCGATGTGGGACGAGGATGAGGGCGGTGTCGCGATCTACCAGAACGGCAAGAGCACCGGCTCGATCGGCACGCACTCGGAGTTCCAGGGAAGCGCGATCACGGGCAATGCGACCTCGCTGTTCGTCGCGCTGCAGCCGGGCAAGACGTACGGCAGCGGCGCGGTGGGGCGCTACAACCGCGCAACGAAGTATCGCGACCGCGTCATCCAGGTCAGTGCGGCGACGAACCAGCCGCGCATCGACGTCGTCACCGGGCTCGCGACGGCCGGCTCGCTGCTCTATGCGAGCGACTTCTACGGCAATCGCGTGCGCGTGTTCACCACCGACGGCGTGTGGCAGCGGGACCTCGGCGTAGCGGCGCCGGGCGCGCTCGCGGTGGATGGCGCGGGCAACGTGTGGGTCGCGCAGAAGAGCGCGGGCTCGATCGTCGGCTTCAGCCCGTCCGGTGCGCTGCTGAACACGATCCGGATGCCGGCCGGGTCGCAGCCGTCGGCGCTGGCTTTCGATGCGGCGGCCGGACAGTTGCTGGTCGGCGACGAAGGCCCCGACCAGAACATCAAGCGCTATACGGTGGCGGGCCGGCCCGCGCTGGCCGGCACGTTCGGCGTGCGCGGCGGCTATCTCGACACGACGACCGGCATCAAGGGGCAGGTCGGTGCGCAGCGCTTCACGCGCATCGTCGGGCTCGGCAAGGACACCGGCGGCAATCTCTATGTGCTCAACAATCCGTGGGGCGGCAGCTGGGATCTCGGCCGCAACGGCGCGACCGACATCCATGCGTACAGCAGCACCGGCAGCCTGCGGTGGACGCTGCAGTCGCTGAACTTCGAAGGGATCGCCGCGCCGGACCCGGTCACGGACGGCGCGCTGTTCTATGGCGGCACGCACATATACAGCGGCAGCGCGGGCGGCAAGTTCGTCGCGAACACGGTCGACCCGTTCGCGTATCCGGCCGATCCGCGCATCAACATGAGCGACACGCAGCGCGACGAGCATTTCGGGCTGCTCACGTCGGTGGGCGCGAACCGGATTCTCGTCGCGGCCGGCCAGAACCCGCCGATTTTCTATTTCTTCCACTTCAACGCGGCGAACGGCTACATCGCGATTCCGGACGGCGCGATCCCGGGCCCCGCGTTCAACACGACGCGGCGCGTGACGAGCGGCTTCAGCATCGACAGCAAGGGCGGCGTGTGGGCCGGCCTCGACAAGACCGGCGCGATTACCCATTACCCGCTGACCGGCTTCGACGCGAGCGGCAAGCCGTCGTGGGGGCCGGGCGTCGCGACCCGCGTGCCCGACAGCATCCAGCCGCTCACGCGCATCGTCTATCTCGCGGACAGCGACACGATGGTGCTCGCGCAGGGCGCCATCGGGACCAACGACTGGACGTCGATCGGCACGCGCATCGAGGTGTATCACGGCTGGAGCGCGGGCAACACGACGAAGCCGGACCCGGTGATCACGCTGCCGCACAGCGGCGCGAAATCGATCGACGCGGTGGGCAACCATCTGTTCGTCGGCTACTGGTTCAGCAGCAGCGGGCCGCTGTGGCCGAACGTCGACGCGTTCAACCTCACCACCGGCAATCTCGACACCACGCTGGTCAACGCGAGCCCCGCGACCGTCGATACCAGCAGCGCGATCGATGCGATGTACAGCATTCGTGCGTATCGTCGATCGAACGGCGAGTACGTGGTGATGAAGAACAACGTGAAGGGCAACAGCATCACCGTGTACCGGTGGACGCCCTGACTTTGACGATGCGTGCGCGGCCGCCTCGATCTCGTTCGGCGGCCGGGCGCGCGAAGCCATGATGTGATTCATCGCGGTTTCGCGCGATTTCCACGGCGCTTCCACAGAATTTCCACATCACGCGCTCGTAATGGCCGGCGTGCGCAACGCGCGCCTCACCGCCCGCCGGGCGGCTGTCCCCAACCACACGACGCGGAAAACCGCTTCCGGGCACAATGACAGCGGCATCGGCAGGCACTGCGCGTGCCCATGACGATGAACCGAATCGACTGACGGGTTGCGCCGGCGCATTGCAGCGCCGGGGTATTTGCGCGGCTTCCCCATGCCGCGTTTTTTGAGCCGAAGTGACGAAAAGATGAAGACGAAAACCACACCGAACCGCCTGTTGCTGATCGCTGCGCTGGCTGGCGCGCTGAGCGGGACTGCCCACGCAGAGACGGCGACCGCGGCGACCGTTGCGACGGTCAACGGCACGCCGATCATGCAGGCCGACGTCGATACGTTGCTGCGCGCGTCCGGGCAACCCGACTCGCCGCAGATCCGCCAGGCGATCAAGAATCAGTTGATCACACGCGTGCTGGTTCAGCAGGCCGCCGAGAAGGCGAACTACGCCGACAAGCCCGAGGTCAAGGCGGCGGTGCAGCAGGCGAAAGCGAATGCCGAAGTGCAGCTTTACCTGCGCGACAACGTGAAGCCCGAGCCGGTGACCGAAGAACAGGTCAAGGCGCGCTACGACGAACTCGTGGCCACGCTCGGCAAGAACGAGTACAAGCCGCGCCTGATCATCGTCCAGGATCCGGTGACAGCCGCGACGGTGCTGAGCGAGCTGAAGGCGGGCAAGTCGTTCGAAGGGCTGGCGCGTCAATACAGCATGGCGCCGAGCCGCGATACCGGCGGCGAACTGCCGTGGGTGAGCTTCCACACGCCGGTGACGGAAGGCAAGACGTCCGGCTTGCCGTTGCCGATCGCGCAGGCGCTCGAGAAACTGAAGGTAGGCGCCGCAACGAGCGATTCGATCCCGGTCGATGGCGTGCGGGCGATCGTGAAGCTGGATGCGAAGCGGCCGACCCAGGTGCCGGGCTTCGCGACCGCGAAGCCGGGGCTTCAGCAGCAACTGCAGGCGGCGGCCGTGGAGAAGGCGAGTGCGCAGATGATCGGCAACTTGCTGAAGGACGCGAAGATCACGCAGTAATGCAGTAACGCGGCGGCGTCGGAACGCCGGACGTCACGCGTGCCAGATCATGCTCGCGCTCGTTTCGGTTTCCGATTCGCTGTGGAAGCCGAGCCGTTCATAGAGCCGCCGCGCCGGGTTCCCATGCAGCACGCTGAGCGACACCGGCACGTGCGTGCGTGCCGCGTCGGTCAGTATTGCGTTCAGCACGGCTTCGCCGATCCCCCGGCCCTGGTGCGCGGGGAGGATCTGGATCTGGTGCACGTGCCACTCGTCGGTGGCGCGTGTCACCTTCAGCAAGCCGATGGCGTTATCGCCTTCGCAGACGATCATTGCATCGTCGAAATGCGCGCGGATGCGCCGGTCGTGCGCGTCGTCGTCGGTCGGCGCGCCAACGCGTTGCAGGTGCTCGGTCACCGTGAGGCGACGCAGGTTCAACAGGAACGGCAGGTCGGCGGCAGACGCCGGGCGCAGGCGGATTGCATGTGTCATCGTGCGGGCTCGTTCGTTCGGGAAGGCGGGATCGTCGACGGGAAGGTTGAACCCCGCAGCGCATCATTCCCGATGGCGGGCAGCCGGTCAAAGGGCACAGCGCCGAAGCCGGCGCGCATGCCTGGCCGATCATGCGGCGTGCCGGCCGGATATCTTTTGCGTATCCGCGAGATTGGCGATCAGCGTGTCGACCACCACGCGTTTCAGGTTCGCGAGCGCGGAAGGCGCATCGCCTTCGCCCGCATGAAGGCACACGTCGACTGACGGCAGCGGCGGCAGGCCGTCGCGCTCTCCGAGTTGCCGCAGTGCTGGCGGCACACCCACCATCGTTCTCGCCGAAATCCCCAGTCCGCCCGCGACACCTGCCCACAGGCTTTGCAGGCTGCCGGTCGTGTAAGCGAGCCGCCATGGGATCCCGGCCTTGTCGAGCGCATCGGTGCCGGCCTTGCGGAACAGGCACGGCGGTTTGTACAGCGCAAGATCCAGCGGCACGCCGGCGCGCGGACGCACGTCGATGCCTTGCGGCCCGATCCACGCCATCGGCAGCGTGACCAGATGTTCGGCGTCGGCCCGATGCCCGCGGCCCATCGCGAGCACGATGTCGAGTTCGCCGCCATCGAGCCGGTCGAGCAACGCACCGTTGCCGTCGACGACGATGTCGACGCGCACGCCCGGGTGCGTGCGCTTGAACTGGCCGAGCGCGACGGGCAGCCACGATTCGGCGAAGTCGCCTGGCAGCCCGAAGCGCACGGCCCCCTCGATCGCCGCGCCGCGGATCGCGCCGACCGCCTCGTCGTTCAGTTCGAGAATGCGGCGCGCATAGGACAGCATCAGTTCGCCGGCCTCGGTCGGCACGAGGCCGCGCCCCTGACGGCGAAACAGCGGCTGGCCGATCTGCGTTTCGAGCTTGCGCATCTGCTGGCTGACCGCCGACTGCGAGCGGCCGATCCGGTCGGCGGCGCGGTTGAGGCTGCCGAGCCGATCCGCGGCGATCAGCGTGCGCAGCGCATCCATGTCGAGATTCGGGAGCGTCATGATTCGGTTTTTCTTATAAGTCGATTTAGAATTATCGTATTTATTGCACATTCTCGTCGCTACCATCAACTGAACCGGTCGTTCCGGTTCACGGGGATGCGCGCGATACGCGGCTGCGGATCCCCGTGAGGTGGCTTCCCTTCTTTCTCACGAGGACAGTGAATGAACATCCGCTCGATATTCCGCCAAGGCTTTCCCGGCATGCTGCTGGCCGCATCGATGATTCCGGGCGACGCATCGGCCGCGCCGTCGCTCGCGGGGACGTGGACGCTGGTCGCGGCGGACGTACAACATCCCGATGGCACGGTCGGTCGCGACTATGGCGCCGATCCGAAGGGGCTGCTGCTGATCGACATGCACGGGAACTACTCGCTGCAGATCTTCAAGTCGGAACGCCCACGCTTCGCGTCGAACGACAAGGCGACCGGCACGCCGGACGAATTCCGCGAAGCCGTGCTCGGCTCGAGTACCCACTACGGCACGCTGACCGTCGATCCGGCGAATCACAAGCTCGCGTTTCACATCGTCAATGCGTCGTACCCGAACTGGATCGGGCAAACGCAGACGCGACGCTATCAGTTGAAGGACGGCGAACTGAGCTACCGCGTGCCGCCGCGTGCGAACGGCGACATACCGATCTCGGTGTGGCGGCGAGTGGATTGAGGCGGGAGGGCGTCACAGCCCCGGCAACTGAATCTGTAGGGCGGCCGGGCGATGTTCGAGGACATTCGTCACTTCGTATTCGGTTTTTGCTCCGTCCGAGGTTTGCCACTGCTGCATGCGGACATTGCACACGAGCACGTCACCCTTGCTGAAGCTGACCTGGCTGTTGTTCACGCGCGACAGAAAGCCGGTGTCCGTGATCGCCGCGTGAATCGTCGACGTGCCGTCGTACAGCCGCCACTTGTTGTCGTCCTTGAACGCGAGCGACACGATCGAGAACGCCATCCTGCAATGCTCGTCGAGGATCAGCGAGCCGGCGGGTTCGGGCGCGTGAAACCACGCGATTTCGCTTCGGTCGACCGTTTCGACGATTTCCGTGTCGGTGCCGACTGCAAACACCACGATGCCTTCGCGCGCGAGCGGCGCAAGCACGTGCTCGGTGGCGTGGCGAACGCGGACGTCGCGCAGCAGCGTGAGGACGGGCAGGTCGATTTCGAGTGTGTCGCCTTCGACGTGCAGGATGGCGGTGTGGTCCTGCATCTGCACCTGCAGGATCTCGCGCCCGCGCAGCCATTTGAGGACGGCGAAGAGCCCCTTTCCCGCCCTCGGCGCGGCGATGCCGAGTGCGGTCAGGATCGTGACCGCATTGGCGAGCGCCGTGCCTTCGTTGCCGCTCAGCATGTCGCGCATGCGGCCGAGCAGCGAGGTCGCGAGCGTGAAGTCGATGCCGAAGCTGCCGGTCTTGAAGCTGCCGCGCACGTTCACTTGCGGCCGCACCTGATTGCCGCACAGCGCGCGGGTCGACGCGTCGAGCAGATCCCCGATGGCGAGCAGCGCGGGCGCGAGTTCGCGCACGTCCATCTCGGACGATTCGAGCGCGGGCCCGTCGTAGGTGGCGCGAAAGCGGCTCATCGCGCAGAGGGGGCCGGGATCGGCCGGGCCGGGACGGTTTTCATGGCGTAGGGTCATGTGGAAAGTGGGCGGATGACGTGGACGATACCGGAAGCGAATGCTTTCGGATGTCTTTCATGCTAGGTGCGATCCACCGGCCGCGGGCGATTTTGGCCATCCGGCCAAGACGACGTTCTGACGCGTCCTGACCGTACCCGGTCCACACCGAACTTTTCCGATACTTGCCCGGTCACAACCGCCAGCTTGCGGGCGCGCCGGCGCCCCGCACGCGCTTCCGGCCCCCGGTATTCCCCGGCCCGCCCCGTCCGCATATCATTCGCACATCGCGCACCTGCCGACCGCAGGCGCAGCACACAGGGATTCTCGATGGACACCAAACGATCGCGGCCGGGCCTCGTCGCCGCGCTGCTCTGGGCGGCGCTGTATCTCGCGACCGGCTACATCTCGCATGAGTTCAACGGCCCCGTCCGGCTGACGGGCTATATCTGGCTGCCGGCCGGCGTGACGGTCGGCGCGTTCATGCTGCGGCCGATGCGCGAATGGCTGACGCTGGCCGGTGCGTTCCTCGTCGGGCAACTCGCGCTGACCGGCATCGAACACGGCAACCTGGTCAACGCGGTGCTGTTCACGGTCGACGAGGTCGGCGCGGCCGCACTCGCGGTGTGGCTCGTCCAGCGCGTGCGCTTCTCGCTCGAAGGGCTGTATTTCCTGCGCTCGGTGATCCTCGCCGGCCTGATCGCGGGCGTGGTCGGCGCGATCGGCGGCGCGGCCTGGTACACGGTGGTGAAGGGCGCGCCGTTCTTCGACGTGTGGTCGGTGTGGGCCGCGTCCGATTTCGTCGGCGTGCTGCTGGTCACGCCGGTGCTCGCGTCATGGTCGCGCTTTCGCGCGCACCGCTCGGGTGACCACGAGCGCTTCGACCTGGTGCTCGGCATGGTCTCGTTCGTGCTGGTCGTGGGCGCCGCGCTCGTGATTTTCGACGGCGACACGTCGCAGAGATTCGGCACGGGCGCGGGCTTCGCACTGACGTATATCCCGTTGTTCCTCACCGTCGCGGTGACGCTGCTGCTCGGCGGCCGCGCGGGCTCGTCGTCGGTGCTGGTGCTCGCGCTGATCGTGATCGAGCAGACCGCGCAGGGCGACGGCCCGTTCTCGTCGTTCCACGAGCATTACGGCAGTGCGCTGCTCGAAGCGCAGCTGTATCTGGCGGTCGCGTCGCTGCTGGTGCTGACGGTGAGCACGCTGAAGACGACGCGCGAACGCGTGCACGAACATGCGGCGGTCCTGCAGAACAACATGGAGCTCGCGCTCGCGAGTGCCGGCCAGATCGCGTACGTGCTCGATCCGGAGTCGGGGCGGATCGACTGGAGCGGCGACGTCGAGCGTGTGTTCGGCGTCGGCGTCGATGCGTCGCAGATCGCGAGCGTGCCGCTCGTGCTCGAACGCGTGCAGTCGGGCGACCGCGATGCGCTGCGCGACTACTGGGATGCGGAGATCGCGGGCGAGGATCGCGCGTCGCTGTCGCTGCGCATCGTGCAGCGCGACGGCGGCACGCAGACGATCACCGATCACGGTGCGCCGCTGCTCGATTCGAATGTCGACGTGACGGTGGTGGCGGGCGTCTGGCAGATCGAGCGCGTGTGGCCGGCGGCGGACGAATGAGCGGACGCGCGTCATGACGGGCCGCACGGGCGTCCTGCTGATCCACGGGCTCGGCGGCACGCAATACGATCTCGGTTCGCTGCACAAGGCGATGCGGCGCGCGGGCGCCGATACGCACATGATCACGCTGCCGGGGCACGGCACGCGCCCCGAGGATCTGGTCGGCGTGCGCGCGGAGGCGTGGCTCGACGCGGTGACCGAACAGTATCGCGCGCTGGAAAACGAGTACGACACGCTGCATGTCGCGGGCATGTGCATGGGTGCGCTGGTCGCGCTGCTGCTGTGCCATCGCGTGCAGCATGCGCGCGGCCGGCTCGCGCTGCTGGCCACGCCGGTGTTCATCGACGGCTGGTCGACGCCGTGGTACCGCGCGTTGCGGCACGTGCTGTACCGCGTGCCGGGTGTGGCGGAGCGGATGCGTGTGGAGGAAGGTGATCCGTTCGGCATCAAGAACGCGACGATCCGCGCGATCGTGAAGAAGAAGTTCGAACGCGAGGACAGTTTCCACTATGCGTGGGTGCCGCTCGCGTGCGTGCGGCAGGTCGACCGGATGCGCGACTGGGCGCTCGAGGCCGCGGCCGGCACGCCGTGCCCGACGCTCGTGCTGCATGCGCGCGAGGACGAGCTGACAAGCCTGCGTTCGGCCGATTTCCTGCTCGAGAAGATGCCCGACGCGCGCGGGATCGTGCTGGAGAACAGCTATCACATGATCTGCGCGGACAACGATCGCGACGACGTCGCGCGCCACGTGCTCGACTTCTTCGGGTTCGATCCGGTGCATGCGGTGAGCCCGGCGATGGCGCGCAGGATGGGGCGGCTGGAGTCGTGACGGCGACGCGCCCGGCTCGGGGTGTCCGCTAGCAGCCGACCCCGGTACGCTTCGGGTCACGCATGCGAGCGCCCGGGCGTGGCGGATTCAAGCCGTTTCCGTCGCGCGTCGAGCCAGCAGGGCCGACTGGGCCAACTGGCCGCGCACCGCATCGATGGCTGCGTCGTCCGGCGCAACGCCTTCCAGGTAGATGAAATCGACCGTCGAAAAGCCGATGACGGCCAGCACCTGCTTCAGGTACGGCGTCAGGAAATCGGGCTGCCGTGCCGCTGCGCCCCTGCAGATGCCGCCGGAGCGCACCAGCACGAGTACGGGACGATCGGCCAGCAGGCCTACCTTGCCTTCCGGCGTGGCCGCGAACGTGCGGCCGATACGCAGCACGAAATCGATCCACAACTTCAGCGCGGCGGGGACCGTGAAATTGTGCATCGGCGTGCTGATCAACACGCCGTCGCTGTGCTCCACTTCCGCGATCAGTTGTTCGGAGCAGGCCAGCGCGGGATCGGAATCCGGCTGCCTCGCGACCAGCGCATGCGCGTAGTCGGCCGATATCGAAGGCAACCCGGGTTGACCGAGGCTGCGCGACACGACCCGTGCATGGGGGTGGGCCGCCTGCCACTGCGCGATGGCTTCGCGCGCGATGCGCGCGCCCAGCGAACGACTGCCATGCGGACTGGCATCGACGAAAAGAAGGTTGTTCATCAGCGCGCCTGCAGGGGCTGGGTGAAATGCATGCCGCGGGACAGCAGCCCCTGGCGGAAATAGAAGCGCTGCGCGAGCGCGTTGGACAGCCCGGTGTCGAGTACCAGTTGCGCGCAACCGAGTTGCCGCGCGTCGTTGCGCACCGCATCGAGCAGCCGCTCGCCCAGCCGTTGACCGCGCGCGTGCTCGGTCGCGACCAGATCGTCGACATAGACGAAGCGGCCGTACACGGTGTTTTCAAGGTGACGGTATCCCGCCAGCGCGACGACCGCACCGTCCGGGCTGCCGTGCCGCGCGGTCAGCAGCACGTAACCCTGTTCGGCCTGGCGGCGCATCTGCCGCACGAACGCATCGACATCGGTCAGGTGCGGGCGCAGCTCGCGCATCACGTCGAACGCCGACCGGTAATCCTCGTCCGTCACGGCGCGTTTCAAATGGATCTCTGGCATCACGATTGCTCCACGGTAATGTCGCTACTGTACGAATCGGATGGCGTATCCTGAAGGTCCAAAAAGTGACTATTTGACTGGGACATGAAATTCGACGATCTGATGCCGGACCGTCATCTCGACATGCCTGTCTATCGGCAACTGGTCGGGCGCTTCCGCGATGCGATCGAGACCGGCAAGCTGACGCCGGGCAAACGCGTGCCGTCGGTACGGAGCCTGGCCAGCGAACTCAATCTGGCACGCGGTACCGTCGAAGCGGCCTATCAGATCCTCATCGGCGAAGGGTACCTGGTCGCACGCGGGCCCGCCGGCACCGTCGTTTCACCCCAGCTGCCGGATGGCCGGCAGCCGCGCGCCATCGCGCCGCGGCCGGACGAACCGTCGCGCGGCGATTCGGCGGTGAGCGGGCCGAAGCCGTTTCAGATGGGCATTCCCGCGCTCGATGCGTTTCCGCGCATGCCGTGGATACGGCTGACCGGGCGTCATGTGCGGGCGATGGCGACCCCGTCGCTGGACTACGCGCCGCCTCAAGGTCACGATGCGCTGCGGCGCGCGCTGTCCGCCTATCTCGGCGTGTCGCGCGGCATCGATTGTTCGGCCGGGCAGATCTTCATCACCGCCGGGTATCGCGGGGCACTGGACCTGATCTGCCGGACGCTGCTGCGTCCGGGCGACACCGGCTGGTTCGAGGATCCCGGCTATATCCACGCACGCCGCGTGCTCGAGCACGCGGGCATGCGGCTCGTGTCGGTGCCGGTCGACGACGACGGCCTGTGCGTGGAAGCAGGGCAACGCCGGGCGGCCGATGCGCGTTTTGCGGTGGTGACGCCGACTCATCAAAGCCCGCTCGGTGTCGCGCTGTCGCTGCCGAGACGCCTGGCATTGCTCGACTGGGCTCGCCAGCAGCACGCCTGGATCGTCGAGGACGACTACGACAGCGAGTTCCGTTACCACGGCCGCCCGCTGCCCGCGCTCAAGAGCCTGGATCGCCACCACCGCGTGCTTTACACCGGATCGTTCAGCAAGGTGCTGTATCCGGGCTTGCGGCTGGGTTATCTCGTCGTGCCCGAGGAGCAGGTCGCCGCCTTTCGCGATACCGCCGGCTGGCTCGGCGGCAGCGGCCAGATGCTGATGCAATCGGTCGTCGCGGACTTCATGGAACAAGGGCATTTCGCGCGCCATCTGAAGAAAATGCGTGCGCTTTACGCCACCCGCCGTGCGTGGCTGATCGATGCGTTGGGCAAGGTGTTCGGTGAGACGCTGTACATTCCGCCCCGCGCGGGCGGCCTGCATGTGGTGGTCTACTGGCGCACGGCGGTCGACGATCGCGCCGTCGCACGCATGGCCGATGCGCAGGGCTTTTCCGTCCAGCCGCTGAACGACTGGAGCCCGGGCGGCCGGATGCCGCCCGGCATGATGCTCGGCTTCACGAACCTGACGTCGGCGCAGCAGGCGTTGACGCTGGTGCGACGCCTGCAGCGGCTCGTTCGTGCGTGAACTGCGTGTGGCGGATTACGCACCTGTTGGGTGCCGGCGTGCGTGCGACTGGTGCCACGGTTTTGCGATTGTGTGACTGAGTTACCGCGACTGTTCTATCTACGCATGGTCGACAACACATCCGTGATGTCGCCGTCCGGATTCATGCCTCATGGGTGGCCGGCACCATGCTTTTCCGACTGTCGACCGAGTCGACGTAACCGGCCTGGTTCGCATCTCCGACAGCGGCTCTCGGCCAGTTTCGGCCCTTCGATCATCTATGGCGCGACCAAGGATGAAGTAACTCCAAGTTCATGTCCTAATATGTCCCATCGCAGGACATGACCTCCAATAGTCGAATCGCTAAAGTCAAACCCGCGTCCTCATTAGAACGGTGAACGGAAGCACCCCTCTATAGTTGATTGACTTCTGGAGCATGCCATGTCGGGAAATAGATCGAAGGGAAGCAAGGCAGCAGTATCGAAACCGATGACGCAGGACCGCGCGTCAAAGATTCAAAGCGCTACTGCAAAAAGAACCGGTACAGTGACTCCGAGGGAATTCGCGGCCCGCGCAGAGCGGGCCGCCATCAAGAATTCGACTCTCACGGATCATTAACCGGAAAGACGTCCTGGCAAAAGCGTGCGATGCAAAACCGCGTCGCACGCGTAGGGGGAACCATAGATGACAAGAGAGGCGATAGGCCTCAACGGCGACAAAGTCAAGTTCCGGATCGCCGAATTGGGCATTCCGCGAAAGAAATTGTTGTCTGGGATGAATACCAAAACGTTGCAACGGATACTCAGAGGGGAGAGAACCTCGTTATCCACTGCGCATCAACTCGCGCGGGAACTCGGAACAACAGTGGATGAGCTCAAGGGGCCAGTCACAGAGAACAATCTCACGGCCTGGTTGTCAGGAAATTGGCTTTACGAAGACGGGCCAGCGCCGAAGCTCGAAAAGCACACATCCTGCATGGCTTTCGTTGGCAACGGAACGATGGTGATGATCGACTCGCCCCCGACCGGATTCGGCAATCCCTTTGTAAAGCTGCTCGCTTTCCGCCCGGAAATCTGTCGCAAGCTAGTAATCCGTCGCGTAGGCGAAACGTTCGAGGTTGAGGTTCACTATTTCGATTACGTTAATCATGGCAAAGAGGTCGCCTATCAGTTTGGCGTCTCGTGCCGCTTCTTTCCCCTTTCACGTGATGGAGATAACTTTCTCAAGCGCGCAATGAGCGACCCGCTAAAACGCTACTTTTGGACGTGGCTCCGCGAAACCGCCATAGCCAACGCGGAACTACTCGAGATTGAGGGCGAACAATTTCCAACGCATCCTCATGCGTATCGTCCGCTTGTCATTTTTTCGAAAGGCCACGCTGAGGAAAACGAGGTAGGCGTTCGTCTGTTTTCTCAGCTTCAGGTAGATTTCCGAGAGTCGCTGACTGAATATCTGGGCTCGCTTGACGGTCGAAGGCATGTCTTCGCTCAGGCCACGCGCCTTGGCATTTCTATTACCATCGAGCCCACGGTTAAAGAAATGGTCGAGCTCGATCGGTACAGTCCAACAACGATTCACGTCTTTCTCGTCTGGACAACGTCCACTGGAAGTGTACGGCTCGCTCCGTGGCGATACGACCATCGCCAAGAGTTTGCAGCGGCGATCGCAGAACGACGATGGCGCGACTTCTATTCGCGTGGAATGCCAATCCGCCAGTTCCCCGATGATTCCACCGAGGATCCGCCGGCTCCCCCGATGAGCGCTGATCCCAACATTCCCGCAGACCTGTTGACGGCGCTCAGAGGCATCGACTGGTACGACTCCGATGAGCAGTTGTGGGCTCTTCGATTCATTGATTGATGAGCAACTTGGACGCAAATGCCGCCCAGAACCACCACCAAATGCCACGCGGGCTACCAGTAGCCCGGCGACCTCAAGCGCGGTCGGCGCGTCTTCGCTGCTGTGATAGCTTTGCTGTTGTCCATGCGTGAAGGGCTGCTTCAGAGAAACGCCAACGTCCCTTGTGGGTCGGCTGCAGTCAATTAGGCATAACGAAATGCCACCATGTTGGCGCCGCAGTAGACCAATTGCACAAACTCTGACACCCTGCCCCGGCACCGGTGGCGCGACTGAGCGCAAGTCGCCGATTTTCTGCGCACACCGTTGCCGATACTCTGGCGCCCTACGGCACCGGCAGCCCGAGCTGCACACATCGACCATCGTCGACCGTAACACCAACCCGTGGCGATGCCGCTACCCCGCCTTCGGCCGCCGTGCGATTCGCGCGCGAGTGGCAGGCGACGCAAGACAGGTGGCCACGGCTTCGTAGCCGGGTGCGCCGGGATACGGTGCGACGCGGGCCGGCGGGCTATGGTTCGCGGGACATAGGATGATCGCTTCGTCGGGGCCGACGGCCGACAGGTCCAGCATCGCCGACGACCGGGTCAGCATGAACAGCGGTCGCATGCCGTCGCCTCTGGCACGCTGGCGAAGGCACGCAATCAGCGCCTCCTGCGTCGGCTGGTCGAGATCCTGTTCGATCATGTCCACGACCAAAGCGCCGGTGCTGTCCGCCTCGAGGCCGGCGAGCAGCACGGTCAGCGCGGGAGATGACGTGGCGCCTTCGCCTGCGAGCCAGCCCGACGTGCGTTCGACGCGCGCCTTCAGCGCTGGATCGGCCTGCAATGCAGCGAAGGTAGCCGCACCGTCGTTCTCCAGCCGGTCCAGCCCGATGAACACGGCGTCGGGCAATGCGTCGGCGAGCCGATGCGCGAGACGGGTCTTGCCGCTGCCGAGCGAACCGATGATGTAGTTCAACGGACGGATATCGCGAAACTCGAACCATTCGCCGTCCCACGGCCAGGGGAGGCTGAACGCCACGCCCGCGGTTGCCGGAGCGAGCAGGCGCGTCAATTCGCCGTCGCCGGGCAGGCGGCCGCGCGCGAGATCGGCGCGGATCGAGCGAACCCTGTCGACCTTGCCGACCAGATCCTGAATGCCGCGTTCGAGCGCCGCTTCATGCGTGGCCAATGCGTCGCTCAGGCTGCGGGCGTCACCCTCCAGCACGCTCGTGACCTGGGCCAGGCTCAAGCCGAGCGCGCGAAGCGCCGCGATTTCGGTCGCACGTGCCAGATCGTCCGGACCGTAGGCCCGGTATCCGGCTGCCGTTCGCCCGGGCGCGACCAGTCCCTGCCGCTCGTACAGCCGCAGCGCCTTGACCGATACGCCGAGCCGCATCGCGGCTTCCGATGCGCTCAGGCCGCGTGTGACATCGCTCATGGCTCACCCTCAGGTCGTCGATTCGTTGCGACCAGCATAAAGGCGATCCCAAGGGCCGGGTCAAGCGGGTTTCCGCAGGTTCTGGCCGAGTGCGAGGCGGGATCGATGGCGGCGAACCATGCGCCATCGCTCAGTCGGCGGCCGCGAACTCCTCCCGCAACGCCCGATACAGCCGCCGATACCGTGCGAGTCGCCCCGCCAGCAGATCTACGGTGGCAGCATCAGGCGCGACCATCTCCGTGACGGGCGGCGCGACGCAGACTTCCCCAAGCGTGTCATCCGTCGCGGCGAGGCGTGCAAGCCGCGCGGCACCCAGCGCGGCGCCCACCGCACCGTCCGCATGACGCTGCATCTCGAGCCCGGTCGCATTCGCACACAGCCGCGCCCAGAACGCACTCTTCGACCCGCCGCCGATGAACGACACCGCATCGAGCGTCGTGCCGGCCGCACGCAGCGCGTCGTAGCCGCCGGCCATGGCGAACGCGACGCCTTCCATCACCGCATACGCGAGATCGTCAGCGGCGTGCTCGTTGGACAGCCCGAAAAACACGCCGCGCGCATGCGTGTCGTTGTGCGGCGTACGTTCGCCACCGAGATACGGCAGGAACAGCGGCGCGCGAGCCGGCTCCGCGCGTTCGGCGCGCGCGGCCAGCTCGCCGGCGGTCGTGCCGTGCGCGCGGGCGAGCCAGTCGAGGCTCGCGGCGGCGGACAGGATCACGCTCATCTGGTGCCAGCGCCCTTCGACGCAGTGGCAGAACGCATGCACGGCCGCATCCGGGTTCGGCGCGAAGCGGTCGTTGCCGGCGAACAGCACGCCGGACGTGCCGAGCGACAGGAAGCCGCTGCCCGCACCCGTGACGCCCATGCCGATCGCGGAGGCCGCATTGTCGCCGGCGCCGCCGGCGATCGTCACGGGCCCCGCGATGCCCCATTCGCGCCGCAGCGTGTCGCGCAGCTGCGCGGCGGGCGCGTTGCCTTCGACGAGGCGCGGCATCTGCGCGCGCGACAGCTCGGTCGCGGCGAGCATGCGGTCGGACCAGTCGCGGCGCGCGCAGTCGAGCCACAGCGTGCCCGACGCGTCGGACATCTCGGACACGAATTCGCCGGACAGGCGCCAGATCAGGTAATCCTTCGGCAGCAGCACCTTGTGCACCGCGCGGAACACGGCGGGCTCGTATTTCGCGAGCCACAGCAGCTTCGGCGCGGTGAAGCCGGGCATCGCCATGTTGCCGGTGATCGCGCGCGATTCCGGCACCAGTGCCTCGAGTTCGACGCATTCGGTGCCGGCGCGCGTGTCGTTCCACAGAATCGCGGGGCGCAGCACCTGGTCCGCGCGATCGATCAGCGTCGCGCCGTGCATCTGCCCCGATAACGCGATGCCGCGCAGTGCGGCGAAGCCGGCCGGATGCGCGGCGCGCACCGCCGCGATCGCATCGAGCATCGCGTGCCACCACGCCTGCGGGCTCTGTTCCGACCAGTGCGGATGGGGCCGGCTGATCGACAGCGCGGCCGAGCCGGTCGCGAGCGGGACCGAACGGGAATCGGTGAGGAGTACCTTGACCTCGGACGTGCCGAGATCGATGCCGAGAAAAGTCACGTGTGAAGCATCCTGTCTGGGGCGCGTGGCGGCGCACGCCGAAGGGGCGGCGCGTCGTCGCGGCCGTGCGGTTCGTTGAGCCGGTGCAGCGCGCGGAACCTCGACGGCGGCACCTGCTTCATCGCGAGAAACTGACGGTTGAAATTCGACAGGTTGTTGAAGCCAACCCGGTAGCAGATGTCGGTCACCGTCAGGTCGGAAAACATCAGCAGCTCGCAGGCCTCGTTGATGCGCAGCCGGTTCAGGTAGCGCACGAACGACGAGCCGGTATGGCGGCGGAAAAAACGCGTGAAGGTGCTGACGCTCATCCCGGCGAACGCGGCCACGTCGGTCTCGCGCAGCATGCCGGGCAGGTTCTGCTGCAGGTACGACAGCACCTGGTTGATGGTCGACGACATGTAGTGCTGCGCATCGCTGCGGTAGCCGGGGCCGGCGAGCACGCGCCGCTCGCGGCACGACGACAACCGGTCGAACAGCGACATCAGGATCTCGACGCGCCGGCAGCCGTGCGCGTTCGCGAGTTCGAGCATCAGCGGCGCGACGTCGCGGCCGACGCGGTCGGGAAACTGCACGCCGCGCGCCGCGTCGTCGATCAGGTCGATCACCGGCTGCAGTTCGCTGAACGCGCCGACCATCTTCTCGATCGCGTCGCGCGAGAACTGCAGCACGACGTCGCGCGACGGCACGCGCTCGCCGTCGGCGAGTTCGCTGACCCAGTTGTGCGGCAGGTTCGGCCCGGTGACGATCAGGTTGCCGGGGCCGAAATCGCCGATGTGATCGCCGACGAACATCTTGCCGTGCGACGACTGGATCAGATGGATCTCGTACTCGGGATGGAAGTGCCACTTCGCGACCGAATGCGGATAGTCGTGGATCCACGCGCGGAACGATTCGTCGCGGTGGGTGGGAACGATCTCGAGATCCGGGTTCATCGTGTGCTCCGTCGGGGGCGTGCCGGCGTGCTACGAACGGGACATCGACCAGCCCGTCGCGGCGGGCGGCGTGGTGCGCGTCGCGGCCGCCGGCGGCGCCGCGTGCGCGATCGGGTTCGCGTCCGGCAGCGTGACGTTGCGCTCGGTGCCGGCGTCGAACAGATGCAGGGCTTCTTCGTCGAAGCGGAACGCTACCACGGCCCCCGGTGCGGGGGCCATCGGGGCCGGCACGAGGGCCGCGCACGGCTGGCCGCGCCAGTCCAGCGTGACGAGCGCCTCGGCGCCGAGCAGCTCGACGAGTTCCACGGTGCCGGTCAGCGCGAGCGTGCCCGGGGTCGGATCCGGTTCGGTGACGAGCCGCAAGTGGTTCGGGCGGATCGCGGCCTTCACCTGCTGGCCGTCATGCAGCCGGGCGAAGCGCGGCGACGCGAGCGGCCAGCGCGCGCCGTTGCAGTCGAGCAGCACGTTCGCGCCGAGGCGCTCGATCGTGCCGTCCGCGAAGTTCATCGCCGGGGTGCCGACGAAGCCGGCGGCGAAGAGCGTGTGCGGCTGCCCGTACAGCTCGGCCGGCGTGCCGATCTGCTCGATGTGGCCGCCGCGCATCAGCACGACGCGGTCGGCCAGTGTCATCGCTTCCAGCTGGTCGTGCGTGACGTACAGCGTGGTCGTCTTCAGTTGCCGGTGTAGCCGCTTGATGTCGCCGCGCAACTGCGTGCGCAGCTTCGCGTCGAGGTTCGACAACGGCTCGTCGAACAGGAACACGGCGGGCGTCTTGATCATCGCGCGCGCGATCGCCGCGCGCTGTTGCTGGCCGCCCGACATCGCGCGCGGGCGGCGGTCGAGCAGTGCGTCGAGGCTCAGGATGCGCGCGACGTCGCGCACGCGGCGGTCGATCTCGTCGGCCGGCACCTTCAGGCGCCGCAGGCCGAACGCGATGTTGTCGTACACCGTCATGTGCGGATACAGCGCGTAGTTCTGGAACACCATCGCGACATTGCGCTCGCGCGACGGCAGATCGTTGACGACCGCATCGCCGATCACGAGCTCGCCGCCGGTGATCGCCTCGAGGCCCGCGATCATCCGCAGCATCGTCGACTTGCCGCAGCCGGACGGGCCGAGCAGGACGATGAATTCGCCGTCGGCGATCTCGAGGTCGAGCGGGTGCAGCACGGCGGGGCCGCCGTCGTAGTGCTTCGACAAAGCCTTGCAGGTGATCTGGGCCATGGCTCAATCCATTTCGATCTGAATCTTGACGTCGCGCGGGTGGCCGCTCGCCGCTTCCTCGAATGCGCGCACGCCTTCGGAAAACGGGAACGTGCGCGAGATGAACGGCTTCACGTCGATCGCGCCGGACGCGATCAGCGCGAGCGCGCGCGGAAAGATGTTCGCGTAGCGGAACACCGATTCGATGCGGCCTTCCTTCGCCTGCAGCGCGACCACGTCGAGCGGCACCGGGGCGACCGGCATCCCGATCAGCACCGCGCAGCCGCCCGGGCACATCAGGTCGACGAGGCCCGCATACGCATTCGCGCTGCCGCTGGCCTCGAACACGACGTCCGCGCCCCAGCCGTCCGTTGCTTCGGCCACCACGTCGGCGAGCGGCTGCGTGCGCACGTCGACGGTCGTGACGGCCGGGTTGTCGGCGAACAGCGCGAGCTTGTCGGGTACGACGTCGGCGAGGATCACGCGCGCGGCGCCGCCGGCGAGCGCGGCAAGCGCCGTCATCGCGCCGATCGTGCCGGCGCCGATCACGACCGCGAGGTCGCCCGGCTTCATCGCCGCTTTTTTCGCGGCCTGCAGGCCGATCGACAGCGGCTCGACGATCGCGCCTTCGGCGAACGACACGGTGTCGGGCAACCGGTACGTGAACGCGGCCGGATGCACGACGTACGGCGTCAGGCAGCCGTGTATGGGAGGTGTCGCCCAGAAGCGCACATCGGGATCGAGGTTGTAGAGCCCGCGCAGCGTCGCGGGCGAATCGAAGCGCGGCACGCCGGGCTCCATGCACACGCGGTCGCCGACCCGCAGGTGCGTGACGCCGGCGCCGGTCTCGACGACGGTACCGGACGCCTCGTGGCCGAGCACCATCGGCGCGTCGACGCGGAACGGGCCGATCCCGCCGTGAACGTAGTAATGCACGTCGCTGCCGCACACGCCGACGGTGTGGACCTTGATCCGGACGTCGCCGGGGCCGACTTCTTGCGGCAAGTCGATGTCGCGCAGCGCGAGCTCGCGCGTGCGTTCGAGTACGAGCGCTTTCAACACATCCTCCTTATTTTCCCTTGACCATCGAATTGAGCAGGCGGCTCAGCATGCCGACGAACACGAGCGGCGGCAGCGCGAGCAGCACCGTCGACGCGTTGATCACGCCCCACGGCACTTCCTGGCCGAGCGACGTGAACGCGGATGCGACCACCGGCAGCGTCGCGCTGCGCGACGACGTCAGCGCGAGCGCGATCATCAGTTCGTTCCAGACCAGCACGAAGCTGAACACGATGCCGCCGAGCAGCGTGCTCGCGCACACCGGCAGCGCGATGTGCCAGAACACCGCGTACGGGCCGTAGCCGTCGAGCGCGGCGGCTTCCTCAATCTCGCGCGGCAGCCGGCGGAACACGGGGATCGACAGCCACGTGATGGTCGACAGCGTGACGAGCAGGTACGTGACGATCATCGACAGCTTCGTGTCGTACAGCCCGAGATCGACCCAGATCGCGATCAGCGGTAGCGCGACCGCGACCGGCGGAAGGAAGCGCAGCGACAGCAGGAAGAACTGAATGTCGCGCTTGCCGCGTATCGGGTAACGCGCGATCGCATACGCGGCCGGCACGCCGAGCACCGCGCCGATCAGCACGGCCGCGCCGACGATCGCGATGCTGTTGCCGAGCCCGATCAGCACCTCGGGGCTCGACAGCACCTGCTCGTAGTTCGCGAGCGTCGGCGTGAAGATGAAGCGCGGCGTCGGCGTGACGATGTCGAGCAGGTGCTTGAGCGAATTGAGCACGGCCCAGAACAGCGGGAACGCGGCGACGAGCAGGATCGCGCCGGCGATCACGATGGTCGATGCAGTCGAAACGGTCGCGGCGGCGCCGCGGCGGGCCATCAGTCGTCCCATTTGTTGACCCTCTTCCAGATGAGCGTGAAGACGAGCGTGGTCGCGATCATCATCAGCACGGCCATGCTCGACGCATAGGACACCTTGCCGGCGAGGCCGATACCCTGCTGGTACGCGTACAGGTCGAGCGTTTCGGTCGCGATGCCGGGGCCGCCCTTGGTCATCACGTAGATCAGGTCGAACGAGCGCAGCGATTCGACCATCTTGATGAACACGAGGCTCACGAGCGGCGCCTTCAGCATCGGCAGCGCGATGTACGCATGCACCTGCCACGTCGTCGCGTAGTCGAGCCGCGCGGCTTCGAGCGGCTCGGGCGGCAGCGTCTCCAGCAACTTCAGGATCACGACCGCGAAGAACAGCCCCCATTGCCACACGTCGACGAGCGCGACCGCGTACAGCGCGAGATGCGGATCGGCGAGGAACGCGGTGTTCTCGATCCCGAGCATGCCGAGCAGCCAGCTCAGGATGCCGGTGAGCGGCGCGTACATGAACTTCCAGATAAACGCGGCCGACACGCGCGGCAGCAGCACCGGCAGGATCAGCACCAGCGACGCGAAGCGGCGCCAGCGGCCGTGCACGCGCTCGAACAGGAACACGGCCAGCGCGATCCCGACGAGCACCGCACCGGCCACCGTGACGACTTCCCACAGCACCGACACCTCGATCGCGTTCAGGAAACGCCGGTCGGATGCGAGCCGGATGAAGTTGCGCAGGCCGACGTATTCGCTGTCCGGGTAGCGCAGCACGCGGTTGCGCAGCGCGAGGTTGATCGCGGCGACCGTCGGGACGAGGCTCAGGACCGCGAGCAGCGCGAGCGTCGGCGCGAGGAACACCCACGGCAGGCTCGTGCGGTCGCGGCGCGCGCGGCCGCGCCGGGCGGACGGCGTGGAAGGCGGGGCAGGGGCCGGACGGACGCCGAGCGCGCGTCCGTCGGCACCGTCATTTGCGAGCGCCATGTTCGAGCGCGTCCTTCGCGTACTGGGCCGCGTCGTCGAGCGTGCCGCGGATATCCGTCTGCGTGCCGGTGAACACCTGCTCGAGCGCGATGCCGAGGTTGTCGCCGATGTCGGGCCATTGCGGCGTGCGCCAGATCGTCACCTGCGTGACCGGGTTGGTGTCGTTTAGCCCGGCCTGGATCTGCGGCGCGACGTGCTGCTTGAAGTACGGGCTCGCGATCGTGCTCGTGCGGTTGTAGTCGCTGAACACGCCGTTGCGCAGCCGCGCCTGCTCCTGGTCCTTGCTGGTCGCCCACGCGATGAAGCGGCCGGCAGCCATTCGCGTGCAGTCGTCCTTCGCGCCGACTGCCGAGATCGCGAAGCCGTGGCCGTACGCGGCCGACGGCAGCGGCGCGGGCGGGCGCGTGTAGCCGACCTTGCCGGCCACGCTCGACTTGCTCGCATCCTCCATCCAGTCCGCGAACGGCGTCGATTCGATCATGAACGCGACCTTGCCCGAGCGGAATGCTTCGAGCGCGTTGCTCCAGTCGTAGGTCGCGGCGCCCGGCGGCGCGTACTTGAACAGGTCGCTGTAGAGCTGCGTGGCCTTCACGGCGGCCGGCGAGTTGAACGCGGGCTGGCCGCCCTTGTCGGTCCACGCGCCGCCCATGCCGAGCATGAACGGCGACCAGCGCCACACGTTCATCCCCGAGCCGCGCTGGCCGCGCGCGACCCAGCCGTACAGCTTCGGCGGCGCGTTGAGCTTCTTGATCGCGGCGACGAGCTGGTCGAGCGTCTTCGGCACCGGGATGTGCGCGGCGTCGAGCAGGTCGCGGCGGTAGAACAGGAAGTCGCCGCCGCCGATCAGCGGTGCGAAGTAAGCGACGCCGTTGTAGCTCGCGACCGCGCGGCGGCCGGGCAGGAAGTCGTCGTAGTCGTATTCCTTCGGGTAGTACTTGAGGAGCGGCACGATCCAGTTGGCCGACGCGAATTCGGCGACGTTCGCCTCGTCGACGTAGTAGATCTGGTAAGAGCCTGCGCCGGTCGACGCGTCGAGCCGCGATTTCGCGCGGCGGTCGTTTTCACCGAAGTAGCTGATCTCGACCTTGGTGCCGCTCTTCTTCTCGTAGTCGGCCAGCGATTTCTCCATCACCGTCAGGCCGAGACTCTTCTGCGCGAGCACCCGAAGGGTCGGCACCTTGCAGACCTGCGCGGCCGCGACGCCCGGCAGACAGGCGCCGAGCAGCACGCCGGCTGCGACGATTCGCATCTTGTTCACCCGTGTCTCCTTGATTCTGCTTGTTCGAATGCCGTCGATGACGGCAGGAACAATGGTGTGACGGGGGCGATGCGATCACCACATCAAAAGAATTCGCTGACCGATACTTTTTGCTCAGGTCGGGTCGTGCGATGCACAAAATGTGGTGGTGGGGCGAGCGGCGGGCCGGCGGCGGCGCGACCGAGCAGGTTCGGCCCGCGCGTGGCACCATCGCCGGCATTGCGCCTGCGCCCAGTCGAAACGGATGATGAACAAATTTACCGACATGAGTACGTTCGTGGCCGTGGTCGAGGCAGGGAGCTTCTCCGAAGCCGCCCGCCGCCTCGGCACCACCAAGTCGATCGTCAGTACCCGTATCCAGAAGCTCGAACGACGCCTCGCCTGCGCGCTGCTCAAGCGTGGCCGATCGCTGCAACTGACCGACCCGGGGCAGCGGTTCTTCGAGCAGGCGCGGCAGCTTCTGCAGGAACTCGAGCGCATCGAGGGCGAAGTGAACGAAGCCGGCTCGAGCCTGAGCGGCAACCTGAAGCTGTCCGTGCCGGTCACCTTCGTCGCGCGCTATCTCGCGCCGCTGCTCTCGCGTTTCGCGGACATGTATCCGGCGCTGTGCCTCGACGTCGAAGCGGACGACCGGCTGTCGAATCTCCAGGACGGACATTTCGATGCGGCGATCCGGCTCGGCCCGCTCGCCGATTCCAGCCTGGTCGCCCGCCCCGTCACCGTCAACCGGCACCTGATCTGTGCGAGCCCGGGCTATCTCGAGCGGCGCGGCATGCCGGTGCATCCCGACGACCTGCCGCAACACGACGGCTTGCTCTATCTGAATCGCGAACCGCATGGGATGTGGAGCCTGCCGCTCGAATACGAAAAGCAGTCGTTTCGCGTCAGGGTGCGGATGCGGACCGATTCGGGTTTCCAGCTGCTTGCCGGGGCGATCGCCGGGCTGGGGCTCGCGATCCTGCCGACCTTCCTGGCGTCCGAAGCGCTGGTGTCCGGCGAGCTCGTGTCGGTACTGCCGGAATATGCGCCGTCCGGTGGGCAGGTCAATGTCGTCTATCGCAAGACGGTTCGCACGTCGCCCAAGATCCAGGCGCTGGTCCGGTTCCTGGAGGAGGAGATCGGCCATCCGGCCCGCTGGGACATGCCGCTGATCGAACGCGGCCTGCTTCCGCATCCTTCGCCTGCCTGAACAGGCCGTCGCGTCGCCGGCGGGGGCGGCGCGCATGACGGGCAGACGCGAGCGTTCGGAAAAAGCGAACCGCGGGTTCGGCTTCCGCTAGCTATCCGGTCGCGGAGCCCGACCGTACTGTGGCACACGCATTCAATGGAGAAAGCGTCTGCCATGAAGAACACCACGCTGCATCATCCCGCGCGCCGCGTCATGCTCGCGCAAACCCTCGCCCATTCGGCGACGCTCGCTGTCGGTTCCCTGCTCGGCGCCGACGCGATCGCGGCCAGTTCGTCGAGTTCGTCGAACGCGTCCAGTTCGGGCGCCGCGGACACATCGCCCCGAACCCCGACCGGAAGCGGCCCGCGAACCGTCGATGTGCTGGTCGTCGGCGGCGGTTCCGCCGGTGCCGTGATGGCGGCCCGCCTGAGCGAGAAGGCCAGCCGCCACGTCCTGTTGCTCGAGGCCGGGCACAACTATGCCGCGTGGGACTACCCGCACGTGATCGCGAGCAGCGATATCGTCGGCGGCGATGCGCGGCATGAATGGGGCTATCGCACGCAGGCCGGCTACATCGATCACCCGATCAACGCACTGCGCGGCAAGGTGCTGGGCGGCAGTTCGGCGATCAACGGGGCCGTTGCCATTCGCGCGCGGCCGCAGGATCTGAAAAACTGGAATCTCCCAGGCTGGTCGTACGAGGAGATGCTGCCGTCGTTCCGGCGGCTCGAGCATCGCGACAACGACAGCGTGTCGCACGGCCAGGCGGGGCCGCTGCCGGTGCGTCAACTGACGCGCGAGGACATCACGCCGATGCAGCGCGCGTTCGTCGATGCGACGATCGCGAACGGTTATCGCGCGATCGAGGATTTCGACGGCGCGGACGCCAACGGCGTCGGCCCGTATCCGATGAATATCGTCAACGGCGTGCGCGTCAACACGGGCATGGCCTACCTGACCAATGAGGTCCGGGCGCGGTCGAACCTGACGATTCGCGGCGGCGCGCTGGTCGATCGCGTGCTGTTTGCGCAAGGGCGGGCCATCGGCGTGCGGCTCGACAACGGTGAGGAAATTCACGCGAACGAGGTGGTCCTCAGCGCGGGCGCGTACGGTAGCGCGGCCATTCTGCTGCGTTCGGGCATCGGGCCGGGTGCCGACCTGCGTGCGCTGTCGATTCCCGAGGTGGCCGCGTTGCCGGTGGGCCAGCGCCTGAAAGATCACCCGTTCTACTACAACGCGTATGCGGCACGCCCCGACCGGATCGGCGATCAGTCGCCGTCGATCGGTGCGTTCCTGTGGACGAACAGTTCGACGGCGCAGCACGGCGATCTCGACCTGCACATCACCGCGACGCATCTGTTCCCGCACGACCAGAGCCCGACCAAGGTCGGCTTCGTGCTCGCGGTCGCGCTCACGCGGCCGTTGTCGGTCGGCTCTCTGAAACTCGCGAGCCGGCAGGCAGGAGACGCGCCCGTGATCGACCTGAATTTCCTCGGCGAAGCGCAGGATCGCGCGCGGCTGCTCGAAGGCATCAAGCTGGCGCGCCGCATCGGCCGCACCGCGCCGCTGTCCGGTCTCATTCATTCGGAACTGAATCCGGGGCCGGGCGCGGAATCGGACGAACGGATCCTGGCGTCGGCGCGCTCGACGCTCGACACGTACCACCATCCGACTTCGACCGCGCCGATGGGCGTGATCAACGATCCGCATGCCGTCGTCGATCTCGAAGGGCGGGTGCATGGCGTGAGCGGCCTGCGTGTCGTCGACGCGTCGATCTTTCCGGATGCGATTTCGGTCGCGACCAACATCACCACCATTGCGACGGCCGAGCATATCGCCCGCCGCTACAGCTGACCGGGGAACGTCATGAATGTTGCTGCTCCCGTATTGAACTGGATCGATGGCGAGTGGGTGGATTCGCCCGCGCATCGCGATTCCGTCGACCCCGCGACCGGCTCGGTGATCGGCCGTTATGCCGACGGCGGCGAGCCCGAAGCGCGTGCGGCGATCGACGCGGCCCTGCGTGCGTTTCGCGACACGCCGTGGAAGCACGATGCCGCGCTGCGCGCCCGCGTGCTGGACGAACTGGCCGCCGCGTTCGAGCGGCATGCCGACGCGCTGATCGAACTGCTGGCGCTCGAGAACGGCAAGATCAAGCCCGAAGCGCATTTCGAAGTGTCGATGGTGCCGTCGAAGCTGCGCTACTACGCGGCGCTGGCGCGGGCCGAAACGGGCCGCAGCGGAACGCCGCGGCCGGACGTCGTGTCGCTCGTGCTGCGCGAGCCGATGGGCGTTGCCGGCATCATCGTGCCGTGGAATTCCCCCGTGGTGCTGATGGTGCGCTCGCTCGCGCCGGCGCTGGCGGCGGGGACGACGACGGTCATCAAGATGCCGGGCCAGACCGCGCAGACCAATGCGTTCGTGTCGCGGATCCTGTCCGAAGCGCCGTCGCTGCCGCGCGGCGTCATCAATCTGTTCAGCGAATCGGGCGCGGACGGATCGAAGACCCTGATCGCTTCTCCCGACGTGCCCGTCATCAGCTTCACGGGCTCGACCGCGACCGGGCGCGCGATTTCCGCCGTCGGTGCGCAGCGGCTCAAGCGCTTCGGCCTCGAACTCGGCGGAAAGACGCCGCACCTGGTGTTCGACGACACCGATCTCGATGCGGCCTTGCCCGTCATCGAAAAATCGCTGACGGTGTTTGCCGGGCAGTTCTGCATGACCGGCTCGCGCCTGCTGGTACAACGCGGCATCGCCGACGTGGTGCGCACGCGTCTCGCGCAACGCCTGGCTACGGTGCGGGTCGGCCCGGCCGCCGATCCGCTCAGCGACATGGGGCCGCTCATCGACAAGCCCAACGTGGAACGTGTCGATCGCGCGGTCGAAGAGGCGATCGCGGCGGGCGCGAAAGTGGTCGTGCGCGGCGGCCCGGTGACCGATGGCGAACTGGCGCGCGGCGCGTTCTATCGCCCGACGCTGCTCGAAGTCGACAGCCCACGGCTCGATATCGTCCAGAAGGAAACCTTCGGGCCCGTGATGACGATGCAGGTGTTCGATACCGAGGCGGAAGCCGTCGCGCTGGCCAACGACAGCGAATATGGCCTCGCCGCAGCGGTCTGGACGCGCGACGTGCAGCGTTCGATGCGGGTTGCGCGGTCGCTTCAGGCCGGCACGATCTGGATCAACGACTGGGCGAAGGTCTACGACGAATTCGAGGAAGGCGGGTATCGGCAATCGGGCCTCGGCCGTCTCAACGGCGCGGCCGCGATCGACGACTTCATCGAATACAAGCACATCACGCTGACGACCGGAGACGCGCTGTGAAAGCCAAGATCGTACTGGAAGAACACCTGTCCACTGCCCTCAACAACAGCATGTGGGACGCGTCCGGCGAAGCCGCGCGCAACGGGAAAGCCTATATGGACGACGTCGAGGCGCGGCTGCTCGACGCGGACCGGCGGATCGAGGAGATGGACCGGTGCGGGATCGACGTCGCGGTGCTGTCGCTGACGTCGCCCGGCGCGCAATCGATTCTCGACCGCGCGGCGGCCGTCGATTTCGCGAAGCGGACCAACGACGAGATCGTCGAGCGCTACACCTCCGTGCATCCCGGGCGTCTGCAAGCGTTCGCGACGGTTGCGCTGCAGTCGCCGAAGGACGCGGCGGACGAACTCGAACGGGCCGTCGTGGAGCTCGGCATGCGGGGCGCGCTGGTGAACGGCTATACGAACATCGGCGACGCCGACACCGCGCAGTATCTCGACGAGGCGCCGGTCTGGGAGTTCTGGGAGCGTGCGGCCAAGCTCGATGTGCCGGTCTATCTTCATCCGCGCGAAGCGTTGCCGAGCCAGCAGCGGATCTATGAAGGCTATTCGTCGCTCGTCGGCTCGGCATGGGGGTTCGCGCATGAGACGGCCACGCATGCGATCCGCCTGATGCTGAGCGGCCTGTTCGATCGCTATCCGAACCTGACGGTCATCCTGGGGCACCTCGGCGAAGGGTTGCCGCTGATGCTGCCGCGCCTTGAGCATCGGCTTCGCATGCAGCGGGACGGCGCCGGGCTGGGGCAGGCGAAGCGCCCGGTCGGCGAGTATTTCAGCAACAACTTCTACGTCACGACGAGCGGCCACTTTCACACGAAGGGGCTGCTCGACACGATCAGTGAAGTCGGCGTCGACCGCGTGTTGTTTTCTGCCGATTACCCGTACGAGAGCATGCAGACTGCCAGCGAATGGTTCGATCACGCATTGCTGAGCGAAAACGACCGGATCAAGATCGGCCGCACGAATGCGGCGCGTTTGTTCGGGTTCTGATCCGGGCGGGAGCAGCAAGCGGGATACGTTCCGCTGCTGTGACTGACGGCACGCGGCGCGCTGATGGGCGTCGCGTGCCGTTTCGGGTTGGGGTGCGTGAGCGTCAGTTTGCGTGCCCGGTAGCGGCTGCGGCAGCCGCGCCGACGTCGATCCGGTACACCCGCAGCGCGTTGTCATGCCAGATCGCGCGGCGTTGGGCGTCTTCAAGGTGCGTCATCGCACGAGCGAACGTGCGCAGCAGTGCCGGATACGACACACGCAGCCCAGCCACCGGAAAGTTGCTGGCGAACAGGCAGCGCTGCGCGCCGAAGATCGCGATCGTGTCGCGGATGATCCGTGCGTTGTCCGCCTCGTTCCACACCGTGTCGCGCAAGCCGAGTTCGGAGATCTTCACGGTGACACGCGGCGACGCGGCAAGCGCCACCATGCCGCGCCGCCATCGCGCGAGCCCTGCATTCGAGCGATCCCACGGCAGCCCCGCATGTTCGAGCACGACGTCGACATCCGGTGTATCGGCCAGCAGCGCAGCCGCTTCCTCGAGATGCCAGAACGGCACACGCAGATCCCAGCTCAGGCCGTGCGCGGCGAGGCGTTCCAGCGCGGCCGGCCAGCGCGGATCGCGCAGCGTGCCCGGCCCGTCGACCGACGCATCCGGCGAAGCCGCGGTGCGCGGCTTGAAACGCACGCCGCGCACACGCGGCCATGCTGCCTGCTCGGCGAGCCGTTCATCCGCATCGCCCGCGAGCAGGTCGACCCACGCGACGACCGCCGACGGCAACCCGTGCGACGCCGCGACTTCATGCAGCCAGCGCGTTTCCGCGAGTGCCTCGTCGCGCGCCCGCTCGGCCTCGACGTGCACGCTGGCGACGAGCGGTGCGTGTTGTGCCGCGTGCCGGAACTCGTCGACCCCGAAATCGCGGCACAGCGCCGTGTAGTCGCCGAACATGAAGCGCGCCGGATCGTAGTGCTCCTGCAGCCACGGATAGTGCGCGCCTGCATCGAGCCGCCACAGGTGGTGATGCGCATCGACGAGCGCATCCGGCATGCCGTCGAGCGGCGATGCGTCGCGCATGTCAGCGGGCTCCGGCGAGCACGTACGACGCGTCGGGCTCGCGCAGCGTCGCCAGTGCGCCGACGAACCGCCACGAATCGAGATCGAGCTCGCGCACGTAGTCGTCCTGGAACGACACGTACGCGACGCGTCGCGACGGGTGGAACGACAGCGCGGTCGGGTTCGCGGGCAGCGCGATGCGCTCGATTTCCTCGAGCTGCCGTGCATCGAACACGGAGATCGACCGCTCGCCCGAATTGGTCAGCAGCAGCAGGTCGCGGCCGTCCGGCGCGCTCGCGCGGTAGATGCGGTTCGGGTCGCTGCGCGTCTTCACGCGGCGGCCGCAGGTCATCGTGTCGGTGTCGATCTCGACCAGCGTATCGTCGCCGCGATTCGCGACGAACAGCATGCGCTCGTCGCTCGACAGCGCATTGCCTTCGGGGCGCGGGCCGGGCATCACCGCGCGCGGGGCGACCGTCGCGTCGCGCGGATGGAATTGCGTGACCGTATTCGACAGCAGGTGCACGCCGTACGCCCGGCTCGCATCGCGCGTGAGCGTGACGAGGTGCGTCTTCACGCCGCCGGACGGCACGGCCATGTTCGGCACGGGCTGCTTGGTCGGCTCGTCGAACACGAGCAGCATGTCGTGCGCCTCGCTCATCGCGTACAGCCGGCCGTCGCGGTCGCTCGCCATCCCGTGCGGCCGGTAGTACGGCCACAGGTCGAGCATGCGCGTGTGCGTGCGTTCGACGAGATCGATCTCGGCGATCCGGTGATCGCCTTCATGGCCGCGCGACCACGCGGTCTCGATCCCGAAGATGCCGACGTACGCAAAACGCTCGTTCACGTCGACGGTGAACTCGTGCGGGAAGTTCGGCAGCACGACGTGCTTGAGCGCGGTTTTCGTGTCGAGGTCGTAGAAGCTGAAGGTGTGGGCGCATTTCTGCACCAGCAACAGGATGTCGTTCATGGTGGTGTCTCCGTCAATTCGTCAGCAAGCCTGCGTATTCATGTATCCGGTGTCAGTCCTCGCAGCGTTTCGGCAGCGTCAGCGCGAGCAGGCCGGCCACCGCGAGCGTGATCGCGAGGCTGTACACGCCGGCCGCGGCGCTCACGTGCTGGGTCAGCACGCCGACCGCATACGGGCCGCAGAAGCCGCCGAGATTGCCGAGCGCGTTGATCAGGCCGCGCGCGCTGCCGGCCGTCTCGACGCTGCAGAGCTTCGGCGGAATCGCCCAGAACACGCCGGCGGCCGCCTGCAGGAAGAAGCCGCAACCGATCAGGAACGCGAACGACACGGCCATCGACGCATGCGTGAGCACCGACAGCGCCAGGCACGCGGCGAAGCCGACGAGCGGCAGCAGCACGAACAGGCGGCGCTTGCCGGTTCGGTCAGACAAATACGACGTGGCGAACATCCCGATCACCATCGCGACATACGGGAGCATCGCGAGCAGGCCGATCTTGCCCATCCCGGTGTGCGTGAGGTTTTTCAGTAGAGTAGGCAACCACATCGTATAGCCGTAGATGCCGACCTGATAGCAGAAGTTGATGGCGATCAGCAGCCAGATCGTCGGGTTGCGCAGCAGCTCGCCGAACGATGCGGCAGCCGGTGTGCCGGCCGCGCGCTTGCGTTCCTGTTCTTCGCGCAGCGCGTCGAGGATGTAGGCCTTCTCGCGCGGCGACACCCAGCGCGCGGTCTCCGGGCCGTCGTCGGCGAACATCAGCCACACGACGAGGCACAGCAGCGACAGCGCGCCCGCGCTGAAGAACAGGTGATGCCAGTCGTACGCGGCGAGGATGAAGCCGGACAGCGGCGCGGTGATCATGCCGGCGAGCGGCACGAACATGATGACCATCGCATTCGCGCGGCCGCGTTCGCGATCGGGAAACCAGTGGCTGACCATCGTCAGCACGACGGGCAGCATCCCGCCCTCGGCCACGCCGAGCAGGAAGCGCAGTGTCAGCAGTTGCCAGGTATGTGTGACGAGCCCGGTCAGCACCGACAGCACGGCCCAGCTCACGAGCGACCACGCGATGAAGGTCTTGCCGCTGCCGAGCGCCGCGCGCCGGCCGCCGGGAATCTGCAGGAACAGGTAGCCGAAGAAGAAGATGCCGCCGGCGAGGCCGGCCATCGTCGCGTCCATGCCGAGATCGGCGTTCATCCCGCCGGGCATCGCGAACGCGATGTTCACGCGGTCCATGTAGGAAATGATGCAGGCGAGCAGCAGCGGCGGAATCACGCGCAGCCAGCGGCGGCGCGGAATGGCTTCGCCGGCTTCGTATGCCGGGGTGGCCGGGTTCAACAGGGTCATGGTGTCTCCAGTCTGGGTGGTGGGCGGCGGCGGTCTTCTGATGGGCCGCTGTCACGCCGTGACGCGCCGGTGTCGTACCGGCCGCCGATGCGCAACGCCCTGCGGCGTTGCACGGTTGAACCGATGTCTGGCGCCTGGCGCCTAGCGTCCCCAGCGCAGCACGATCGGATCGAGCCGCCGCGCCGCGTCGAGCAAACCGGCGCGCACCTGTGGATGCAGCTCGGGCCAGGGCGATCGGGGCTGGTCGCACGCGATCACGCCGCCTTCCCGCATCAGCGCCTTCGCGGTCAGGAAGCCCGACTGGCGGTTCTCGTAGTTGATCAGCGGCAGCCAGCGCGCGTACTGCTCGACCGCTTCGTCGCGGCGACCGGCGAAATACGCGTCGGTGATCCGGCGAATCCCGTCCGGATAGCCGCCGCCCGTCATCGCGCCGGTCGCGCCGGCATCGAGATCGGCGAGCAGCGTGATGCCTTCCTCGCCGTCCCACGGCCCCTCGATCGCGTTGCCGCCGAGCGCGATCAGCTCGCGCAGCTTCGACGCGGCGCCGGCCGTCTCGATCTTGAAGTACGACACCGCGTCGATCTCGCGGGCGAGCGATGCGAGGAACGGCGCGGACAGCGCGACGCCGCTCGCGGGTGCGTCCTGGATCATCAGCGGAATGTCGAGGCCGTCGGCGGCTTCGCGGAAGAACGCGCGCACCTGCGCTTCAGGCACGCGGAACGTCGCGCCGTGGTACGGCGGCATCACCATCACCATCGCCGCGCCGAGCGCCTGCGCGTGCCGGTTGCGTTCCGCGCAGATCCGCGCGCTGAAGTGCGACGTCGTGACGATCACCGGCACGCGGCCCGCGACGTGCTCGAGCGTGGTGCGCGTGATCAGTTCGCGTTCGTCGTCGCCGAGCGCGAACTGCTCCGAATAATTCGCGTGGATGCAGATGCCTTGCGAACCGGCATCGATCATGAAGTCGAGGCAGCGGCGCTGGCCGTCGAGGTCGAGCGCGCCGGTCGCATCGAAGATCGTCGGCGCGACCGGAAAGACGCCCTGGTAGCGTGCGTTCATAAGGGGCCTCACTCGACGATGTCGAACTGGTCGAGGAACTCGGTCTTCAGCGTGAGACCGAGGCCCGGCACGTCGTCGCGCAGTTGCACGAAGCCGTTCTCGGCCACCGGCTCGCCGTCGAAGATGTAATAGAACAGCTCGTTGCCGACCTCGACGTCGAACATCGGGAAGTACTCGCTCATCGGCGACGCGAGCGTGCTCATCGTCAGGTGATAGTTGTGCATCTGGCCCGCATGCGGAATCACCGGCACGCTGTACGCCTCGCACAGCGCGTTGATCTTGTGCGCCATCGTGATCCCGCCGACGCGGTTCGTGTCGTACTGGACGACCGACACGGCCTTGCGGTCGAGCAGCTGCTTGAAGCCGTACAGCGAGAACTCGTGCTCGCCGCCGGAGATCGGGATGCGTGTCAGCTGGTTCAGCTCCGCGTAGCCGTCGATGTCGTCGGCGATCACCGGTTCTTCCAGCCAGCGCGGCTGGTATTTCTCGAGCTTCGGCAGGATGCGCTTCGCGTACTCGAGGTTCCAGCCCATGTAGCACTCGAGCATCAGGTCGTTGTCGTAGCCGATCACCTCGCGGATCGCCGCGACCGACTTCAGGTTCTCGGTCACGCCTTGCTGTCCGTGCGCGGGCCCGTAGCCGAAGCGCATCTTGAACGCGCGGAAGCCTTCCTTCAGGTAGCGCTGCGCCTCGTCCTGCATCTCCCGCAGGTCGGTGCGGTAGAGCTTCGAGTAATAGCAGGGGATCTTTTCCTTGGTGCGCCCGCCGAGCAGCTTGAACACGGGCTTGCCGACGCTCTTGCCGAGGATGTCCCAGATCGCGATGTCGACCGCCGAGATCGCCGCCATGCCGATGCCCTTGCGGCCCCACGCGTGGGTCGCGCGATACATCCGCTGGTTCAGGTATTCGTAGTCCCACGGGTCCTGGCCGATCACGAGCGGCGCGAGGTACTGGTCGATGATCACCTTCGCGACATGCGGCGCGAGCGCGACGTTGCCGAGGCCGACGATGCCGTCGTCGGTCTCGACTTCGACGACCGTCCACGAATGGAAGCGGAACGTGCTCATCGTTTCCTGCGGCGCGTACAGCAGGTCCATCGCGTTCGAGCAGAAGTTGCCCTGCGGCGGGACGGTCTTGCCTTTCCACTGGAATACGCGGGCGCGGACGGAACGGATTTTCATGAGGGTGTCTCCGGGAATCGATGTTGTCGTGTGTGAGGGGTGCGCGAACGTCACGCCGAAACGGGGGTGGTGCGGCGCGCGGCGCCCATCCGGCAGGCGATCTGCAGCGCCTGCCAGGTCGCGCCGACGTCGGCCGTGCCGCGGCCCGCGATGTCGTACGCGGTGCCGTGCGCGGGCGTCGTGATCGGCACGGGCAGCCCGCCCTGCACGGTCACGCCGCGCGAGAAGCCGAGCAGCTTGATCGCGATCTGCCCCTGGTCGTGGTACATCGTGACGATCGCCTGGTAGTCGCCGGCCTGCGCCTTCAGGAAGATCGTGTCGGCGGGGAACGGGCCGTGGAACGGCGCGTCGGTCGGCCAGTCGCGCGACTGCAGCTGGCGCACGGCCGGCTCGATGATGTCGACTTCCTCGCGGCCGCAGCTGCCGCCGTCGCCGCCGTGCGGGTTGAACGCGGCGATCGCCACCTTCGGCGCCGCGACGCCGTTCGCGAGCAGCGACCGGTAGATCAGTTCGGACGCCTGTTCGATCCGCTCGATGCTCAGGTAGCCCGGTGCATCCTTCAGCGGAATGTGCGATGAGATGCGTGCGGTCCACAGCTCGCCGAGCGTGTTGAATTCGCAGAAATAGCCGGTCACGCCGAGTGCTTCGGCGAAGTGGTGCAGCTCGTCCTCGTGCTTCAGGCCGCCGAGCTTCATCGCGTATTTGTTGAGTGGCGCGAAGCAGATGGCGTCGATGTCGCCGGCAAGCGCCGCGTCGAGGCACAGGTCGAGGACGGTCAGCGTCGAGCGGCCGCCGGCCGCGCCGGGCTGGCCGACCGTGACGTCGGCCGGATCGATCGTGTCGATGGCGACGAACGCGGCACGCGCGGTCGACGGCCGGTTGCGCACGGCGGCGAGCGAGGCGACGGGCTCGACGTCGACCGTCACGCCGGCAACGCGCTGGCCGGCTTCCCACAGCCAGCGATCGCCGATCAGCACGAGATTCGCGTGGGTGGTGGCGTCGGGGCGGGCGAGCAGTTTTGCGATCAGCTCGGCGCCGATGCCGGCGGGGTCGCCGAGCGTCAGCGCGACGACGGGCAGGGCGGCGGTGGACGAGGGGGTGTTCATGCTGTGTCTCCGGTGGCGGCGCGTGGCCGTTCGTTCGTCTATGGGGTTCATGCTAGGTAGACGGAATGAGTCGGTAAATTGAAAACTCTTGATGAATCGATAACCTGGAGTAATCAAAGATGGGCTCGATCGACCGACGAGACTCGACGCCGCAGTTGCTGAACCGTCTGCGCATGCGGCAGATCGCGCTGCTGCTGGCCGTGGACGAATGCTCGACGCTGCGCGCCGCGGCTGACCAGATGGGCCTCACGCAGCCGGCCGCGACGAAGATGCTGGCCGAGCTGGAGAGTGCGCTCGGCCAGCGGTTGTTCGATCGCGTCGGGCGCGGGCTCGTGCTGAACCCGGCCGGCGAACGCGTGCTCGGCTATTTCCGCGGCATTCGCGGCAGCGTGGAGGCGCTGAACCGCGAGCTCGGCGAGCTGCAGCTCGGCAGCGCGGGGCGGCTCGCGATCGGCAGCATCATGGCGGCGTCGCCGGGGCGGCTCACCGAGGCGCTGGTGCAGTTGAAGGCGCGTTATCCGCTGCTGGCGATCGACATCGCCGTGGATACGAGCGACAGGCTGATGCCGCAGCTTCTTGAAGGCGTGCTCGAAGTGGTGATCGGGCGCCACGTCGGGACCGATTGCGACTTCCGCGTGGTTGACGACGAGGCGCTCGCGATCATCGCGGGCCGCGACCATCCGCTCGCAGGCGCGGGCCCCGTGGCGTTCGACGCGCTGCTCGATTACGCGTGGATCCTGCAGCCGGCGGGCAGCCCCGCGCGCGAGGTCGTCGAGCGTGAGTTCCGCGCGCGGCACCAGCCGATGCCGCGCGGGCTGGTCGAAACGGGGTCGATCCTGACCACGATGAACCTCGTCGACCGTTCGCCGATGCTCGGCGTGATTCCGCTGACGGTGGCGCAGCGCAATGCGGAGCACGGGCTCGTCGCGATCATCGATTACACGCTCGAACAGAAGCTGCCGTCGTACGGCAGCCTCGTGCGGCGCGACCGGCCGCTGAGCATTCCAGCGCAGCAGTTTCTCGCGCTGTTTCACCGGGAAGGGGGCGGGGATGATGGCGGCGCTTGATGGGGCGGTTTGCCAACCGAGGCGGCCGAGCCAGCCGCGCCGGCCGAGGTGGCCGAATCAGCCGCGCTGGCCGAATCAGCCGAGCAAGCCGAATCAGCCAAGCCGGCCGAACCAGCCGCGCCGACCGAGCCAACCGAGCCAACCGAGCCAACCGAGCCAACCGAGCCAACCGAGCCAACCGAGCCAACCGAGCCAACCGAGCCAACCGAGCCAACCGAGCCAACCGAGCCAACCGAGCCAGCCAAGCCAGCCAAGCCAGCCGACCCAGCCGAATCAGCCAAGCCACCACCATCACGAGCCGCAGTGAATCGTGAAGCCGCCGCCGACAAGACCGTTAACGCAGCCGAACCCGAAGCAAACGGCGTCAGCGCGCAGACGGCGCCGCAGGCGCATCAGCGAGCGCCGGCATCGATTCCGCCAGCGTGCGTTCCGGGCGAATCCGCAGCGCGGCGACGATGCCGATCAGCAGCATCGCGACCGAGCCGATGAACGGCACGGTCCAGCTCCCCGTGCGATCGACGAGATAGCCGAACAGGATCGGCGACAGGATCCCCGAGATCGCGGAGCCCGCGTTCATCATCCCGCTCGCGATGCCGGCGTGGGCCGGCGCGATGTCGCTCGGCACGGCCCAGATCGGCCCGATCGTCAGTTCGAGGCACAGGAACGACCCCGACAGGCACAGCGCGACGCCGGCCGTCGAGTGCACGACCGCGAGCGGCAGCAGGCACACGAGCGCGCCGACGAAGCTCGCGACGATCACGCTCTGGCGCGACAGCGCGAGGTTGCCGGTCTTCCGGTAGATCCGGTCGCACATCCAGCCGCCGAGCGTGTCGCCGACCACGCCCGCGAAGAACACGCCGGACGCGAACAGCGCGGTCGACTTCAGGTTCAGGCCCTGGCCGTTCAGGAAGAACGTCGGCAGCCACGTGAAGAACAGCCACGCCGTCCAGCCGTAGCAGAAGTAGACGAAGATGGTCGGCGCCATCCGGCGGAACAGCGGCCCCCACGGCGTCGGGCCGGTGGGCGGCGCGGCGCGGGCCGCGCGCGGGCGATCGTGGCCGGCTTCGTCGCCGAGCGGATATTCGCGGAAGCCGACGATCCACCATGCGAGCCACACCAGCGTGACCGCGCCGATCACGAAGAACGCCGCGCGCCACGACAGCCAGGTCATCAGCGCGGCGACGATCGGCGGCGTGACTGCGTTGCCGAGCCGCGAGAACGAATGCGTGAAGCCCTGCACGACGCCGCGCCGCTCGCGCGGGAACCAGTGGGTGATCGCGCGGGCCTGGGCGGGCAGCGTCGCGCCTTCGCCGATGCCGAGCAGCAGGCGCGCGGCGAACAGCAGCCCGAGGCTGTGCACGAACCCGGTGGTGAAGGTCGATACGACCCAGATCAGCCCGCAGCCGATCAGCGTGATGCGGGCGCCGAACCGGTCGGCGATCCAGCCGCCGCCGATCTGGCAGATTGCATACGAATACGCGAACGCGGAGAATGCGACGCCAAGTTCGGTATTCGACAGGCCGAGTTCGGCCTTGATCGCGCCGGCCGCGGTCGCGAGGTTGACGCGGTCGACGTAGAGGATGAACGAAAGCGCGCACAGCAGCCACAGGGTGTGGCGCCGTTGACGGTGGTCGTTAGGCATGTGTCTCACTCCATTCTCGTGCGCGGCGTGGCAATGACGCCGCGTTCACTGGCCGGGCCAGCATCGCGCGGCGGCGGAGACACTGTCTAATGAATCTTTGGGATCAATCGATAACCCCAGGTATTCATTCCCGTTTCAGCCGCATCATTGGCATCAGCCGTACCCGACGCAATGGAACGCCACAGGTGAAGAATTGACCGACGAAGAAGAACTTTCACTCCGCCGCGAGAGCCGCTTCTGGGAGCTGCCGCCGGTGAAATGGTGGATCCGCGGGCATGGCCGCGACGGCTATTCGTTCCGTCTGCTGCTGTGGCCGCCGGTGATCGTGTTCGTGCTCGAATTCGTCTGCGTGCTGTTCGACGCGCTGTACACCGCCATCGGCATCAGTGCCGTCGCGACGCTGTTCCTCGGCTTTGCCGGGTACCACGGCGCGCAGCGCGAATGGCTGGTGCCCGCCGCGACCACGCGTGCGCTCGTGAAGGCACGCATGAAGAAGGCGGCCGAACGGTTCTCGTCGCTCGGCGTGGGCGCGACGGTGCTCGCGATCTTCGTCGCGGCGACGTCGCTGTCGCTCGTGATGTCGGGTCAGCCGGTGCTGGATACCGCCGCGAAGGACACGGTGTCGATCTTCATCGCGCTGGTGTTCCTGCCGGTGTACGTGTCCGGCGCGGTGCGCAAGCTGGCGATCGCGCGGATCGAGGAACTGGAGGCGCTGCGCAACGCGACCCTCGGCACCCGCCTGAAATTCGACCGGGCCGGTGCGGTGCGCGCGGTCGTCGTGCAGGGCGCGGCGGGGAAAGGGACGGTGTCCGTGCGGGAGTACACGGTGCTCGGGTTCAACCCGCCGCTCGAACAGGTCGGGCGCGAACCGCGAGAGTGACGGTGTAAAGGTGGGGGCTCAGGCCGGAAAGCGCTCGTTTTCCGGCGCCGGCACGAGGTTATCGGGCCACTGCACTTCGAACCGCGTGCCGCCCGTGCCGGTCGGCACGCAAACGGCTTCGCCGTGATGCGCATGCGCGATCGCCGCGACGACGGCGAGCCCGAGGCCGCTGCCGCCCGGCTGCGACTCGTCGACGCGCCGGAATGCCTTGAACACGTGCGGCGCGAAATCGGCCGGGATGCCGGGGCCATCGTCCTCGACGCGCAGCCGGCACATGCCTGCTTCGATGCGCGTCTGGATCCGGATCGTGCCGGGCACCGCATGGCGGCGCGCGTTTTCCAGCAGCGCGAGCAGTGCCTGACGAATGCGCACCGGGTCGCAGCGCATCTGCCGCGTGTCGAGATCGAGCACCGGATGCTGGCCGGCGGCCTGCAGCGCGTGGGCGAACACGTCGACCACGGCGCGCACGTCGGCGGCGAGATCGGCGTCGCGGATCTCGATGCTCAAATGGCCGCCATCCGCGAGGCTGACCACGCGCAGATCCTCGATCAGCCGCGTCAGCCCTTCGACCTGCGCGAGCAGGCTGCGGAACTGCGCTTCGTCGGGCTTGAACACGCCTTCGGCGAGCCCCTGCAGGCGCCCGCGCAGCACCGTGACGGGCGTGCGCAGCTCGTGCGCGATCGCGGCGTTCCAGATCGCCTGCTCGTTGGTCACGCGCTGCAGCTCGTCGGCGAGCGCGTTGAAGTTGTCGGCGAGCAGCGCGGCTTCGTGCAGCGAGCGGTCGCCCGTGACGGCGCGCGCGTCGAGATCGCCGCGCGCGACGCGGCGAATGCTGTCGGTGACCGAATTGAGCGGCACGAGGATGCGGCGCGCGAGATTGACGGCGACCGCGACCGACAGCACGAGGCCGACCGACGTGGTGGCGATCAGCCACAGCCATTCCGGCGCGGTCGGCAGGAAGTTCTTCGTGCTGAAATGCGCGGGCCAGTAGTTGAACGCGACGTAGTAGAAGATGGTGGCGGTAAGCACCATCAGCATCGTCACGCCGAACACCATCCCGGCCATCGTCAGCGCGATCTGCCGGCTCAGGCCATCGAGCTTCACGTTCAACTCCAGAGCTTGTAGCCGACGCCGCGCACGCTGACCGGTACGCCCTGCATGCCGAGATCGTCCAGCTTCTTGCGCAGCTTGCTGACGTGGCTGTCCACCGTGCGCTCCAGCGCGTCGCCTTCCGGCAGGCAGGTGGCCATCAGCTCGGCGCGGCTGAACACGCGCCGCGGCGCGCGCGCGAGCTGCGCGAGCAGCTTGAACTCGGTGAGCGTCAGCACGAGCGTGTGCCGCTCGCTGCCCACTTCGAGCGTGGCTTCGTGGTGTTCGAGATCGATCTCGAACGGCGCGACCCGCAGCACGCGCTGCTCTTCCTGGCGCGAGCCGGCCATCGAACGGCGCAGCACGGCTTGTGCGCGCGCGACGACTTCGGCGGGATTGAACGGCTTCACCACGTAGTCGTCGGCGCCGATGCGCAGGCCGGTGAGCTTGTCGATGTCCTGGTCGAGCGCGGTCAGCATGATCACGGGCGTGTCGCCGCGATGACGGATTTCGGCGAGCACCTTCCAGCCGTCGACGTGCGGCATCTGCACGTCGAGCAGCACGAGGTCGGGCTTGAGCTGAAGGTGCAGTTCCAGTGCGCGGCGGCCGTCGGCCGCGTGCACGGTGCGCAGGCCGCCGCGCGCGAGATAGGCGGTCAGGATCTCGGCGATCTCGGGTTCGTCCTCGGCGATGAGGACAAGCGCCTGGGCATCCTGGCCGGCGCTGGAAGGGGTCGGGAGATCAGGCTGGGCCATTCGTGTGAGTCCATCGGGGTTTCCATCGAGTCGCCATACTACCGCATGGGAAACGCCGTCGAGCAGAGGTGGGGCGGCGGTGCGGGGCGGCGCGCGCCGATGCGTGCACGAACGGCATGACGACGATGGCCCCGCTCGACGCGGCCGGCCCGCACCCGCGGCCGGCCGGCACCGCGGGCGGGACGCCGGTCGGCCGCGTGAAGGGGCGCGAAGCCTATCGCGCCCACGGTGCCGGCCGGGCGCGGGGCGGCCTGCGTCAGTGGCCGACTTCCTTCAGCAGCGCGGCGGCCGCGAGCTTGCCGATGCCGTTCGACGCGAGCGGGCTGTCGCCCGTGATCAGCTTGCGGTCCTGATGGCAGCGGCCGGTCATGTCCTTGTTGAGCACCTTCGCACCGAGCTTTTCCAGGCTTTGTGCGACGAGCCACGGCAGCGGGCCCGGCATGTAGCCGATCTCGAGATTCGGGCCGGTGTCGAGCGCATCCGGGAACACGCACATCTCGTAGCCCTTGAACGGGTAGTTCTGCGGATCTTCATCCACGGCAGCCGACAACAGGCTCGCGGGCCCGTGGCACAGCGTGATGATGTGCCGGTCGTAATCGAGCGCCCAGTGCAGCGCGCGCTTCACGTCCTTGCTGTACGGAATGCCGGCGAGGACGCCGTGGCCGCCCGGAATGAACACGGCGATGTACGGCGATTCGGGGCCGAGGTCGGCGTCGAGCACGTCGGACAGCTTCAGCGGCGTCTTGAGCTTCGGCAGGTACTTCCGGTACGTGCCCTGCACCGCCTCGTCGTCGCCCGGCATCGCCCAGAGTTCGAGTTTCGCGGGGTTGCCCGACAGCGTCGCGATATCGATCTCGAAGCCGGCCTGGTCCATGTGATGCATCGGCAGCAGCATTTCGACCGGATGATTGCCGGTCGAGAACATCTTGCCGTTCGTCATCAGGACGTAGCGCTCGTCGGTCGCGATCATCAGCACCTTCCACTTGCCGCCCGTGTACGGATTCGGGTAATCCGCGCCGGTGAAATCGGTCTTCGACGACGTGTACTGCGACAGCGAATACGGCGACGGAAAGTACGCGTTGTTTTCGGCCGGATCGGGCGACGGCGTTCTGTCCATCTGCGGCTGTTCGGAAGTCATGGCTGCTCCTTTCTCGGGGGGGCGGATTGAGGATTCGGCATGGAAAACGGCCAAAACGCGTGCATTGCGCATGCACGGTTTCGAATCGGCGGCGTGGGCCTCCGTTCATGCCCGGGGCGAGGGGACGCGGGTTCCGAAGAACCGGTTGTGCGCCGTCATGAATCGTACCGCGGCACCCGTCGTGCCACGCCCCCCCGATCAGGTGGGTCGTGGCACGGCGCCGCGCACCGCGCGCCCCTCGTCGTGGATACGCCCGGCACGTGACGCGCGGATGTCCGCCGGGCCGGCGCGCCAGCGCCGACTCCCCCTGACAGGGGGGGGCGCCGGCGCCGGCGCGTCGGGTATCGTGGCCGCACTCGCGAAGACCGGACCCGGCGAATGCCCGGGCCGTGCCGCCCGCGGGCGCGCAGCTTTGCCCGGCCGGCATCGTGCCTGACCGGTCGCTTATGGAGCCCTTCATGAATCCGTCACAGCCGCATTTGCACGATGCGCCGGCCCCGTCCGCGCATGCGTATCCGCTGCTGATCAAGCAGCTGCTTCACACGCCGCTCGCGACGCGGCCCGAGCAGGAGATCGTGTACGGCGACCAGGTCCGGCACGATTACTGGACCTTCCGGCATCGCATCGGGCAACTCGCGAGCGGGCTGACGTCGCTCGGCGTCGGCGCGGGCGATACGGTCGCCGTGATGGACTGGGATAGCCACCGCTACCTGGAGTGTTATTACGCGATCCCGATGATGGGCGCGGTGCTGATGACCGCGAACGTCAGGCTGTCGCCCGACCAGCTCCTCCATACGCTGAACCATTGCGGCGCGCGGGTCGTGCTGGTGCATCGCGATTTCCTGCCGTTGCTGGACGGCATCCGCGACCGGCTCGTCGCCGCGCAGCGCTTCGTGCTGATCGCGGACGGCGCCGAGACCGGGCTACCCGACGGGTTCGCCGACGAATACGAACGGCTCGTCGCGGCCAGTTCGCCCGATTTCGTGTTCGGCGATTTCGACGAGAACACCCGTGCGACGACGTTCTATACGACCGGCACGACCGGGCTGCCGAAAGGCGTCGCGTTCAGCCACCGCCAGCTCGTGCTGCACACGCTGGCGGGGATGGCCGCGCTGTCGGGCGCGCGCGATCGCGGGCGCCTGCATCGCGACGATGTCTACATGCCGATCACGCCGATGTTCCACGTGCACGCGTGGGGGCTGCCTTATATCGCGACCGCGCTCGGGCTCAAGCAGGTGTACCCGGGGCGCTACTCGCCCGACGGGCTGGTTGCGCTGATCGCGCGCGAGTCGGTGACGTTCTCGCACTGCGTGCCGACGCTGCTCGGCATGATCCTCGACTGTCCCGCATCGGCATCGGTCGATCTCTCGTCGTGGAAGGTGCTCGTCGGCGGCTCGCCGTTGCCGGAAGGGCTTGCGCGGGCGGCGCTCGCGCGCGGCATCGACGTGTACACCGGCTACGGGATGTCGGAAACGTGCCCGCTGATGACGATCGCCCAGGTCGATGCATCGCCGATGGCGAACGGCACGGCCGACGACGACCTCGCGCGCCGGACGAAGGCGGGGCTGCCGCTGCCGCTCGTCGACCTGCGCATCGTCGACGCGCAGTTTCGCGACGTGCCGCATGACGGCCGCGCGGCCGGCGAGGTGGTCGTGCGCATGCCTTGGGCGACGGCCGGCTATCTCGGCGACGCGCCGGCAACGGCGTCGTTGTGGGCCGGCGGCTATCTCCATACGAACGACATCGGCGTGATCGATCCGGACGGCCGGCTGCAGATCACCGACCGGATCAAGGACGTGATCAAGACGGGCGGCGAATGGGTGTCGTCGCTGGCGCTCGAGGACATCCTGTCGCGCCATCCCGCCGTACGCGAATCGGCCGTCATCGGCGTGAAGGACGCACGCTGGGGCGAGCGGCCGCTCGCGCTCGTCGTGCTGGCCGACGATCACGTCGGGCGCGTCGGGCCTGCCGAGTTGCAGGCGCACGTGAAGCAGGTAGCCGATCGCGGGCTGATCTCGCGGTACGCGGTGCCGGAACGGCTGCTGATCGTCGACGCGATCGAGAAGACGAGCGTCGGGAAGATCAACAAGCGGGCGCTGCGGGAACGCTACCAGCCCGCGTGACGGCGCTGCCGGCCGGGCACCGGCCGGGCGCCGGCCGCCCGCCGCGCCCGCTCAGCCGAGCGTCGTCTTGCCGAGATCCTCGAAGAGCCGGACGTTGTCCCAGTAGGCGGCCAGCCGCGCGATGCGGCCGTCGGCATCGAACTCGAACACGAACGCGTGCCGCAGCGTGAACGACCGGCCGCGGTTCCGGATGCCGATAAAGTCCCGCGCCTGCGTGCCGCGGATCGTGACCTCGGCGGTGGCATGGCGGCCGGCATCATCCGCATGAATGGCGTCGATCCCGTTCGACAGGTCGGGGAATGCGTCCAGCAGCGTGCCCCAGATCATCCTGCCGTGCGTGGCCGCCGGAGCGGCCGCGCCGGCCGGCACGTAGTCGAGGGCGGCAGCGGGGGAAAAGAGCGCAAGCATCCCTTCGATGTCACGCTGGCGATACCGGTCGAAAAAGGCGGCGACGACGTCGCGACGGTTCATGCGGACTCCTGGCGGAACAGCGGGGCAACGGTCCCCACGCGCGGCGCGAGCCGGCTGTGCAGGACACCTTCCGGTCAGGATGGGGCGACTTTCCCGGCGCGGTAGCCCCCCGAATGGGGGGCTGAACAGCACCCGCCCGATCGAGAACAATGCGAGTCCTTCCGTTCGACCGGCGCGCGCCGCGGTACGGACATCACCTACTTTTGACGGCGGTCGCCGTGTCGCTATGCTGTCTCGACGCGCGGTGGCACCGCGTCGCGCACCGGGGCGTACGGCGGCCCGGCCTTCCAGGCGGACGCACGCGCGCAGCGCAAGGAGAACAGGAACAGCATGACGTCCAGCGACAGCAGACAAGCAGCAGGGCCTGCGGACGCCGACGGGATCGAAGTGCTGGTGCGCACCAAGCTCGCACCGGCGTCGGCCCGTGGAATCGTGTCGCGCATCGCGCGCTTCGGCCGGCTCGCGCGCGGCCTCGATCGGCGGCTGACGCTCGTGTGCGCGCCGGCCGGGTACGGCAAGACGACCGTGCTGGCGGAATGGCGCCACGCGCTCGTGGCGACGAACGTGAAGGTCGCCTGGGTGAGCCTCGACCAGGACGACGACAACGCGTCGATCTTCTCGTCGTACGTGGTGGCGGCGATCGTCGACGCGACGGGCGGGGTCGGCGGCCGCGCGCAGCGGCTGCTGCGCGACCGTGCGCTGATTCCGCTGAAGATCGTGTTCGACGAATTGCTCAACGAGCTGGAAGTCGCGGGCGTCGAGCTGGTCCTGATGCTCGACGACTACGACCGCCTCGCATCGCCCGTCATCCACGACGCGATGTTCGAGCTGCTGCGCTATGCGCCGTCGAACCTGCACGTGGTGCTGTCGTGCCGCTCGGCGCCCGCGTTGCCGCTCAGCTATTTCGAATCGCGCGACGAGCTCGTCCGGGTCGACGAGGACGATCTGCGCTTCGACGAAGCGGAGACGCGCGCATTCTTCGAGCGCGTCGCCGGCAAGCCGCTCAGTGCGGAAAACGTCGGGCGGCTGCGCGCGGCCACCGAAGGCTGGGTGTCGGGCCTGCAGCTCGCGGCGCTCGCGTTGCGCGACGACAACGATGCGGCGCGCGTCGCCGAGCAGGTCAGCCATGCGCGCGCCGGCATTGCCGCGTACCTGAACGAGAACGTGATGACGCAGGTGCCGGACGCGATCCGTCATTTCCTGCTCTGCACGGCCGTGCTGGACCGGATGACGCCCGCGCTGTGCGATGCGCTGACCGGCCGCGACGATGCCGTCGCGTGCCTGGAGTGGCTGAGCGCGCACAACCTGTTCATCCGCTCGGTCGACGGCGGCCGCCGGAGCTACCGCTATCACGCGCTGTTCCTGCAATACCTGCGCGAGGAGCTGGCGTTGCGCCGGCCGGACGCGGTCGCCGCGCTGCATCGCCGCGCGAGTACGTGGTACGCGGCCGAACGGCAATGGCCGGATGCGGTCAGGCATGCGCTCGCCGCCGGCGATTTCGACGCGGCCGCTGGCTGGGTCGAGGCGTGCGCGATGAAGCTGATTGCCGCGAGCGACGTCCGCACCGTGCTCGACTGGGTATCGCGCCTGCCGGAGCCGGCGCTGGCGGGCCGCCTGCGGTTGCGGATCGCCCACGTGTGGGCGCTGGCGCTGTCGATGCAGATGGTCGACGCGCGCCGCGCGCTGGAGGCGATCGAAGCCGATATCGACGCACGGCGGCTCGGCACGGACGCGATCACCGCGACCGAGCTGCTTGGCGTTCGCTCGCTCATCGCGGGGCTGTCGGACCGGAGCATCGAGTCGCTCGAGCTCGGCGAGCGCGTGCTGGCGGCCGGCCCGCCGGCCGGCTCGTGGGTCGAGCAGATCGGGCAGACCACGCTCATCTTCGGGTTCGGCTACGCGGGCCGCCTCGACGACGCGCTCGACCTGCGCGCGCGGGCGGAACGCGCGGCGTCGGGCCACGAGCCGCTGTTTGCGCACGTGTATCGGCAGAACATGTCCGGCCTCGCCGAATTCGTCGCGGGCCGCCTGCATGATGCGTCGAAGACGTTCGAGACCGCGCTGCGCGGCGCGGAACGCTCGGCGGGGCGGCTGTCGGCGGCGACCGCGCTGTCGGCCGGCTACCTGTCCGCGATCTATTACGAATGGAACGACTGGCCGAAGGTGCGCGAAGCGCAGCGCGACCGTTTCGACATCGCGATGCAGGCGTGTTCGCTCGGGCCGCTGCTGCGGTTCATGCAGACGGCCGCGGTGCTGCAGTTCCGGTCGGGCAACGAGGCCCGCGCGCACGAGATGCTCGACGAGGCCGACCACATCGCCTGCAGCCGGCAATGGCTGCGGCTGCGCGTCGCCTGCATGGCGACCGGCGTGCGGCTGCATGTGAGCGCGGGGAAGCTGACGCAGGCCCATCGTGTCGGGCGGGCGCTGGCGGCGCTGGTGTCGGCTGAACCGCCGGAAGTCGCGTCGAGCTTCGTCGAGACGTGGCAGATGGCGCAGTCCGCGCGGGCGCGGCTGCTGCTTGCCGATGCACGCGCGGAAGAGGCCGCCGGGGTCATGGCCACCGTGCACGACGTGCTGGCCGCGCGCGGCTTCGACTGGTTCGCCGCGCAGGCCGCCGTGCTGCGTGCGGTTGCGCTCGAACAGGCCGGGCAGGAAGACGACGCGCTGGCCGTGCTCGCCCCGGCGCTCGAATACGGGCAAGGCAACGGGCTCGTGCGCACGTTCGTCGACGAAGGCGCCGTGGCCGAACGCCTGACGGCGCGCGTGCTGAAGCGGGCCGACCGGTTTCCGGCGGTCGGCGCGTGGTATCTGCGCGAACTCGCGCGCGCGTTCGAGGCGGACCGGGCGTCGAATGCCGCGCCGGCCGCGCGGCCCGGCACGGCGGGCAACCTGAGCGCGCGTGAAGTCGAGATCCTCGATTATGTCGCGCGCGGCCTGTCGAACAAGGAGATCGCCCGTGCGCTGCGCGTTGCGCCGGAGACGATCAAGTGGCACCTGAAGAACATCTTCGAGAAGCTCAACGTCACGTCGCGCATCCAGGCCGTGCGCAGCGGGCTGGCGCTCGATGCGTCGTCCCGCACGCGCGTCGGCGACGAATAGGCGGTGGCGGGCGGTGCGGCGGCGTTGCCCCGGTGCGACGGGCTCATCGATGCGCGTCGAACGCGGCCACGATCTCGTCGATCGTCGCGCGGATACGCGCGGTGTGGCGCAGGTCGCGATGCGTGACGAGCCAGACTTCGTATGGCGTTTCCCGCGTCTGCTCGGGCCAGATGCGGGCGAGGCCGTCGCGTTCGCCCATGTGCACCGGCACTTCGCCGATGCCGAGGCCCGAACGTAGCGCGGCGCGCATCATCAGGCTCGAATTCATCCGCCCGACGATGCGCCCGGCAGCGATCGGCTCGCCGGCGATCGCCGGCTTCCGGCTCGCGTCGACATACGGCTGGTAGACGACCAGGTCGTGCCCCGCGAACGCGCTGCCGCGCGCGGGCTCGCCGTGCCGTTGCAGATAGTCGTGCGAAGCGAACAGGCCCATGTCCCAGCAGGCGAGGCGGCGCGCGACGAGATCGGGGTTGTCGGGCCGCACGGTGCGCACCGCGATATCGGCCTCCCGCTTCGCCAGGTTCAGGACCTGAGTCGCCGTGTTCAGCGACACGCATACGTCGGGATGCTTCGCATGCAGCCGCGCGATCGACGGCATCACGAATTCGAGCGCGAGCGCATCGGTCGTCGTGATCTTGACCTCGCCGGCGAGCCTTCGGTCGACGCCCTGGGTCAGCCGGACGAGCTCGTGCGCATGCTGTTCCATCGCCTCGGCGGCGCGCAGCGCCAGTTCGCCGACCGGCGTGGTCAGGTAGCCCTTCGACGAGCGCAGGAACAGCGTGGCGCCGAGCATGTGCTCGAGTTGCGCGAGCCGGCGCCCGACCGTCGCCTGGTCGACCCCGAGCGTTTGCGCCGCGCGGCGCAACGTGCGTTCGCGATGAATCGCGAGGAACACGCGTGCGTCGTCCCAGTTCATCGCTTGTGCTGACTGATGCATTTTTGCATTCCTCGTTCGGCAATTCACTGCGTGCCCGCGAGCGGCACCGTCCCTAGACTGTCTTCACACCCATTGCGATGCCGCGATTCGAGGATGATCCGCGAATCGGCCGCGCATCGACGAACGTTGAGGATCATATCGTGAGTGATGACGTGAAAACCCTGCCCGCCGACATGACGGCGATCGAAATCGTGCGTCCCGGCGGCCCCGACGTGCTCGTACCGACCACGCGTCCCGTGCCGTCGCCGCGCCACGACGAAGTGCTGATCCGCATTCATGCGGCCGGCGTGAACGGCCCCGACGTATTCCAGCGCAAGGGGCTGTACGATCCGCCGCCCGGCGCGTCCGACATTCCCGGCCTCGAGGTTGCCGGCGAAGTCGTCGCGGTCGGCCGCGACGTCACGCGCTTCGCGCTCGGCGACGAAGTCTGCGCGCTGATTCCGGGCGGCGGCTACGCGGAATACGCGGTGGCGAACGAGAGCAATACGCTCGCGATTCCCGACGGCCTCGACATGACGGAAGCGGCCGCGATGCCCGAAACCTTCATGACGGTCTGGCTGAACCTGTTCCAGCGCGGCCGGTTCGCCGCCGGCGACAGCGTGCTGATTCACGGCGGCGCGTCGGGCATCGGCACGACCGCGACGATGCTGGCGAAGGCGTTCGGCGCGTCGACCATCATCACGACGGTGGGCTCGGAAGCGCAGCGCGACGCGAGCCTGCGGCTCGGCGCGGATCTCGCGATCGAGTACCGCAACGAGGATTTCGTCGATGCGGTCAAGCGCTTCACCGACGGCAAGGGCGTCGACGTGATCGTCGACATCATCGCCGGCGACTACGTCGCGCGCAATTTCGCGGCCGCCGCGATGAACGGACGCATCGTCCAGATCGGCGTGATTAACGGGCCGGCGAAGGAGCTCGACCTGTTCCCGATGCTGACCAAGCGCCTCACGCACATCGGCTCGACGCTGCGCTCGCGTACCTACGAGGAGAAGGCGCAGCTCATCCGCGAGCTGGAGGAAGCCGTGTGGCCGCTGATCCGGCAGGGGACGGTGAAGCCGCAGGTCTACCGGACCTTCGATCTTCGCGATGCGAGCGGGGCGCACGCGCTGATGGATTCCGGCCGCCACATCGGCAAGATCGTGCTGCGCACGCCGGCGTCCGCCACAGACGGCAAGCATTCCACATGACCGGCCCGCGCTTCAGCCCCCCGGACGGGGGGCTGAACGCTTCGCGGCGAATGGCGACAATCGGTACCACTGAACATGACGGCGCGCGGCGCGATCGATGGCCCTGGGGCCGGTCGATGCGTGGCGGGCCGCGGTTCTAAACCGAGGCTGCGTCGCGCGGCCGGGCGCGGGTTGGCCCGGTCGTGCGCGTGTGGCGGATGGCGCGCCGGCCGCGATGGACGATGAATCGAAATGGACATGCTTGAAAACATGCGGACCTTCGTGCGTGTCGTGCAGGCCGGCAGCTTCACCGCCGTCGCGAGGCAGGGCGACATCGCGACCGCGCAGGTGTCGCGGGCCGTCGCCAGCCTGGAGGACTACGCGCAGATCCGGCTGCTGAACCGCACGACCCGCAAGATCGCGCTGACCGACAGCGGGCGGCGCTATTTCGAACGGCTGCTGGCGATCCTCGGCGACGTCGACCAGGCGAACGCCGAAGCGCGCAATGCACTGGTCCGCCCGTACGGGCGGCTGCGCGTGCATACGATGCCGGGGCTCGGGCAGAGCCACGTGACCGCGTCGGCTGTCGCGTATCAGGCGCTTTATCCCGAGGTGTCCGTCGAAATGACGTACTCGCAGCGGCTGCCGAATCTCGTCGAAGAAGGGTACGACGTGTCGGTCGTCACCGCGTCGAGCCTGCCCGATTCCGGCTATATCGCGCACTCGTGCGGCCGGAGCTACAGCGTGCTGGTGGCGTCGCCGGCCTATCTCGCGCGGCACGGCACGCCCCGCAACCCGGCCGAACTCGCGGGCCATACGTGCCTGTGTCTCGATACGCCCGCCGACGCGAACGGCGAATGGCACCTGCACGGCGGCGACGGCGAGGTCGTGACGCACACCGTGCTCGCCGCGCCGTTCCACGCGAATGCGCCGGAAGCGCTGTCGATCGCGCTGCGTGCGGGGCTGGGCATCGGCTCGCTCGCGATTTACTCGGTCATCGACGATTTGCGCAGCGGGCGGCTCGTCCGTGTGCTGCCCGATTTCCGGCTGACGATGCTCGACGTCTACGCGATGTTTGCGTCCCGGCGCTTCGTGGACGCGAAGATCCGCACTTTTCTCGATCACCTGCGCGCGACGCTGTCGCCCGCGCTGGCGGCCGACGAACACGCGCTCGAATCGATCACCGCGCCGCGCGGCCGTGCGCGCACCCGTGCGATGTCGGGTGCGGCGGCCTGACCGCTTTCCCCCCGCAGTTTCCCCGCAGTTTCCGTTCGTTCCTTGAGGAGAATTCGATGAAGATTCGTCTTGCCGTCGTTGCAGGTTGTGTCGCGCTGTCGCCGATCCTGGTTCATGCGCAATCCGGTGCGCCCAATGCGGACGTGTCCGGTCCGCAACACGTCACCACGTCGCCGGCCGCGTCGCCCGTCACGTCACAGTCACCGTCGCCGTCGCCGTCGGCGGCGGCACGGTCCGCGAAGAAGGCCGATCGCGCGGCCGATCGCGCATTCGCGAAGAAAGTCCGCCAGGCGATCACGAAGGCGCCCGGCATCGGCGGCGCACAGGTCACCGTATTTGCAAAGGCGAAGACGGGCGACGTGACGCTGGCCGGGCAGATCACGGACCAGTCGCAGGATCAGGTCGCGGTGGATGCGGCCCGTCAGGTGCCGGGTGTCACATCCGTGAAAAGCCGGTTGCAGTTGCGTCTCGAAGGCTCGCAGTAACGGGCATGGACCCCGGGCGGCTACGTCCGGGGCATTCGCCCGACGAATGACACGCCGATTTGCACGCCGGCACCGCTTCGTTGCCGCTCGGCGCTGCGCTGCGCTGCGCTGTGTTGCGTCAAGCGCGATCGCGCTTGTCGTGCATCACCATGATGGTTTGCTGCATGACCGCGCACAGCGTTTCCTTGTCGCCGGTGACGGCGAAGACTTCCGCCTTGGTCACGATCAGCGTCCGCCCCGGCCGGACCACCTCGCCACGGGCGATCAGCTTGTCGCCCGCCGCAGGCGCCACGAGGTTGATTTTGTATTCGACGGTGAGCACCGACGCATCGGCGGCCACCGTGGTCATCGCCGCGTAGCCTGCGGCCGAATCGGCGATCATGCCCACCACGCCGCCGTGGACGAAACCGTGCTGCTGTTCGATGCCCTCCCAGTGCGGGACGTGGATCTCGGTCCGTCCGATGTCGATCAGCGGCATCCTGGCCTGGATCAGGCGCATCGCGTGCTGCTTGTCGAAACTGGCGGCGACGGATTCGAAGTAGTTCGGGTTGAGGGCTTCGGTCATGGCGCTGTGAGTGGGGTGAGAGGCGGGAGCGGAGGCTGAGCGCAAGCGGCTGCGGGTGTGTCCGGAAGCGTAACGCAACGACGCCGGACGCGTGGTGAGCACGCTATGGGTAGTCGAAATACTTCGCGACACCGAGCCTGTCGCCATCGAAATCGATGGTGGGGCACGTGCCGATCTCGGGGCGCCCGCCCCAGGTGAGATGCAGCACCGAATAACGGCCGGGCTCGTCGACGTGGGTGCAGATCACGTCATCGCACCCCAGTGCGTGGGCGATCACTTTGAGATTGCGCCGGTAGAACGGATGGTCCGGGTGGATTTCGATTTCAAGTTCCGCCTGGATGCGTGCGTGATCCGTATCGCACTCGCGTGACGGGTCGTCGAATGTGCACCACCAGTCAGATCCTGCCGCCTGGTCCAGCTTCGTTTCGTCGTTGGAGGTCATGGGGGGCTTGTCTTGCGCGTCATGCCCGTGAATCGACTGCCGGCCCGCCCGGCGCCGGGACGGGCGCTTCGGGGATGGCCGGCAGGGCCGGTCGCCATTGTTTCATACGGGACTCGGCCTGCCCGGCTCGCGCGCTGCGGCCTCAGATGCGATCCAGCAGCACCAGTATCACGACGATGATGACGATCATCCCGACGGTGCTCGAAGGCCAGTAGCCCCAACTTCGGCTGTGGGGCCATGCAGGAAATGCACCGACGAGTATGAGAATCAGTATGACGATAAGGATCGTACCGAGCATCGCAACTCTCCTGGAACGGATGGGACATCGCGGTTCTCCCGCCGGAGGCGACTGGAGCAATGCGTGTGCCGCGATGGCGTGCGCCGGGCAACGGCCAGGTCCGGAGCGGGGATGGATTCACGAAATGAATACCCCCGGATTCAGAAAATAAAGTTTAAAAATGCGTCCCCGCCCCCTATGCTGAATCCTTCTGATCTGGCGGGCATGCGATGGCTGAACTTTTTCTGGTACGGCACGGGCAGGCGTCCTTCGGCACGGACGACTACGACCGGTTGTCCGCGGCGGGCGAGCAGCAGAGCGTCTGGCTTGGCGAATACTTCGCGCAGCAAGCGCTCACATTCGACCGCGTGATCTGCGGCACGCTGAACCGCCACGCGCAGACGGTCGACGCGATCCTGCGCGGGATGGGCCGCGAAGGCGCGCCAGTCGACCGCCACCCCGGCCTGAACGAATACGACTTCCACGGGCTGTTCGCGGCCGCCGCGCGCGACTACCCGGACATCGCCCGCCTCGCGGCCGGCTCGATGAAGGAGCATTTCCGTGCGCTCCGGCAGGTGCTGCAGCTCTGGTCGGAAGACAAGCTCGGCGATTCGGCCCCCGAGACCTGGGCGCATTTCCAGCAGCGCGTGGCCGAGGCCCGCGCGGCCATCCGCCACGGCGGCGGCCAGCGCGTGCTGGCGGTGAGCTCCGGCGGCCCGATCGCGGTCACCGTGCAGCAGGTGCTGGCCGCCCCGCCGTCGAGCGCGATCGCACTGAACCTGCAGATCCGCAACAGCAGTCTTTCGCAGTTTTTCTTCAACGCCGATGCGTTCCACCTCGCGTCGTTCAACGGCATCCCGCATCTGGAGGATCCCGAACGACACGCGCTGCGAACCTACGGCTGACCCACGAACGATCGCGACGATGACGAACCCTACCCAGCAACTCGACGTAGCCCGCCTTACGCGCTATCTGGAAGCGCACGTGCCGGGCTTCGAAGGCCCGGTCGACACGGAGAAGTTTGCCGGCGGCCAGTCGAATCCGACTTTCCTGCTGCACGCGAAGAGCGGCCGCTACGTGCTGCGCCGCCAGCCGCCGGGCGAACTGCTGAAGTCCGCGCATGCGGTCGACCGCGAATTCCGCGTGCTGAGCGCGCTGTCGGGCACCGCGGTGCCGGTCGCGCGTCCGTATCACCTCTGCGAAGACCGCGACGTGATCGGCAGCATGTTCTATGTGATGAGCTACGAGGACGGCCGGATCTTCTGGGATCCCGCGCTGCCGGAACTGCCGAAGGCCGATCGCGCGGCGTGCTACGACGCGTTGCTGCAGACGATGGCTGCGTTGCACGACGTCGATGTCGATGCGGTGGGCCTTGCCGACTACGGCCGCCCGGGCAACTACTTCGAGCGCCAGATCGGCGTGTGGACGAAGCAGTATCGCGCGGCGGAAACCGAGCGGCTCGACGCGATGGAAACGCTGATCGACTGGCTGCCGAAGGCATGCCCCGCCGACACGGGCCGGCCGACGCTGGTGCACGGCGATTTCCGGATCGACAACCTGATGTTCGCGCGCGACAGCTTTCGCGTGCAGGCCGTGCTCGACTGGGAACTGTCGACGCTCGGTAACCCGCTCGCCGATCTCGCGTATCTCTGCATGTGCCTGCGGCTGCCGTCCGGCGGGCAGGTGCGCGGGCTCGCGGGCCAGGATCGCGCGGAACTCGGCGTGCCGGACGAAGCGGCGATCGTCGCGCGCTATTGCGAACTGCGCGGCATCGAGCCGATCCGCGACTGGCATTTCTACCTCGCCTTCAGTTTCTTCCGGCTCGCGTCGATCGCGCAGGGCGTGAAGGCGCGCGCGCTGCAGGGCAATGCGTCGAGCGAGCAGGCGCTGCGTGTCGGCGAGATGGCCGGGCGGCTCGCCGAACTGGCCGTCGGCGTGATCGACGCGCATCGCTAAGCCGCCGGGCACGACAACACATCAATGGAGGAGCACAGCAACATGGCAACGAATCTGTTCGACCTGACGGGCAAGATCGCCCTGGTGACGGGCGCGAGCCGCGGCATCGGCGAGGAAATCGCGAAACTGCTCGCGGAGCAGGGCGCGCACGTGATCGTGTCGAGCCGCAAGCTCGACGACTGCCAGGCCGTGGCCGACGAGATCGTCGCGGCAGGCGGCCGCGCCGAGGCGCTGGCCTGCCACGTCGGGCGGCTCGACGACATCGCCGCGACGTTCGAGCACATCCGCGGCAAGCACGGCCGCCTCGACATCCTCGTGAACAACGCAGCCGCGAACCCGTATTTCGGGCACATCCTCGATACCGACCTCGCCGCGTACGAGAAGACGGTCGACGTGAACATCCGCGGCTACTTCTTCATGTCGGTCGAGGCCGGCAAGCTGATGAAGGCGAACGGCGGCGGCGCGATCGTCAACACGGCGTCGGTGAATGCGCTGCAGCCGGGCGACCGGCAGGGCATCTACTCGATCACGAAGGCTGCGGTCGTCAACATGACGAAGGCGTTCGCGAAGGAATGCGGGCCGCTCGGCATCCGCGTGAACGCGTTGCTGCCGGGTCTCACGAAGACGAAGTTCGCGGGCGCGCTGTTCGCCGACAAGGACATCTACGAGACCTGGATGGGGAAGATCCCGCTGCGCCGCCATGCGGAGCCGCGCGAAATGGCCGGCACGGTGCTGTATCTCGTGTCGGATGCGGCGAGCTACACGAACGGCGAATGCATCGTCGTCGATGGCGGCCTGACGATCTGAGCGCGCGATGAAGATCGACAGCTACGCAGGGCAAGCCGTGATGATCACCGGCGCCGCGAGCGGCTTCGGCGCGTTGCTCGCGAGCGAGTTGGCCGCGATGGGCGCGCGCGTCGCGCTCGGCGACCTGAACGTCGACGCGCTCGAACGCGTGGCTGCGCCGCTGCGCGTGGCCGGCGCCGACGTGATCGCGCAGCGCTGCGACGTGCGTATCGAAGCGGAAGTGGCCGCGCTGGTGCAGGCCGCGGCCGAGCGTTTCGGCCGGCTCGACGTCGGCATCAACAACGCGGGCATCGCACCGCCGATGAAGGCGCTGATCGATACCGACGAGGCCGATCTCGACCTGAGCTTCGCGGTGAACGCAAAGGGCGTGTTCTTCGGGATGAAGCACCAGATCCGCCAGATGCTCGCGCAGCGCGCAGGCGTGATCCTGAACGTCGCGTCGATGGCCGGGCTCGGCGGCGCGCCGAAGCTGGCCGCCTATGCGGCGTCGAAGCATGCGGTGGTCGGGCTCACGAAGACGGCGGCCATCGAATACGCGCGCCACGGCATTCGCGTGAATGCGGTGTGCCCGTTCTACAGCACGACGCCGATGGTCACCGACAGCGATATCGGCGACCGCCAGGACTTTCTCGCGCAGGGCTCGCCGATGAAGCGGCTCGGCCGGCCCGAGGAAGTCGTCGCGACGATGCTGATGCTGTGCGCGAAGGAAAACACTTATCTGACCGGGCAGGCCGTCGCCGTCGACGGCGGTGTCTCGGCCTTCTGACGGAACCGAACGAACGGAATCGAGGAGTCGATCATGGACTTTGGCTACACCCCGAAAGTGGAAGAACTGCGCAGCCGCGTGCGCGCATTCATGGACGCGCACATCGTGCCGCGCATTCGCCAGTGGAACGAGGAAGTGCACGCGGGCCAGTATCCCGTGTCGTTCATGGAGGAACTGAAGGAGCGCGCGAAGGCGGAAGGGCTGTGGAACCTGTTCCTGCCGCACCTGAAGGACGACGAGCCCGGCATGGGCCTGACGAACCTCGAATACGCGCCGCTCGCCGAGATCATGGGGCGGGTGGGCTGGGCGTCGGAAGTGTTCAACTGCAACGCGCCCGACACCGGCAACATGGAACTGCTGCACATGTTCGCGTCGCCGGAGCAGCGCGAACAGTGGCTGAAGCCGCTGCTGCGCGGCGAGATCCGCTCGGCGTTCGCGATGACGGAGCCCGACGTGGCGTCGTCGGATGCGACGAACATCACGACGCGCATCGAGCGCGTGGGCGACGAGTACGTGATCAACGGCCGCAAGTGGTTCATCACGAACGCCGCGCATCCGAACTGCAAGATCTTCATCGTGATGGGCAAGACCGATCCCGAGGCCGCGTCGCACCAGCAGCAGAGCATGATCCTCGTACCGCGCGACACGCCGGGCGTGACGATCGTGCGCAACATCACGGTGGTCAATCACCATGCGCCCGAAGGACACTGCGAGATCACGTTCGACAACGTGCGCGTGCCGGCGAGCAACCTGCTCGGCACGGAAGGCAGTGGCTTCGCGCTTGCGCAGGCCCGCCTCGGGCCGGGTCGCATCCACCACTGCATGCGCTCGATCGGCGCGGCCGAGCTTGCGCTGGAGCTGATGGTCGACCGCGCGCAGTCGCGCGTCGCGTTCGGCAAGCCGCTGAACAAGCACGGCACGGTCGGCGAATGGATCGCGCGCTCGCGCATCGAGATCGAGCAGGCGCGTTTGCTGGTGCTGAAGGCCGCGTGGATGATCGACAAGGTCGGCGCGAAGGCCGCCCGCAAGGAAATCTCGATGATCAAGGCGCTGGTGCCGACCGTGTACACGGACGTGTGCGACCGTGCGATGCAGGTGTTCGGCGCGGCGGGGTTGAGCCCCGATACGCCGCTCGCCGACCACTGGACCTGGGGCCGCGCGCTGCGCTTCGCCGACGGCCCTGACGAGGTGCACCTGCAGGCGATCGCGCGGATGGAAATCCAGGGCGGCGAGCCGGGTTCGACGGCCGCGTACCTGACGCCGCCGCTGCGCGGCTGAGCACCGCGCCACGATGCGCAGGGCCGTGGACGAACGGGAGGCGCACGCCGTAAGATGCCGGCAAGGAGATCCGGCGATGCGCCTTTCGAAGATTGACCTGAACCTGTTCGTCGTATTCGACGCGATCTACACCAAGCGCAACCTGACGCGCGCGGCCGAGGTGCTGAACCTCACGCAGCCGGCTGTCAGCAACGCGCTGGCGCGGCTGCGCAAGACCCTGAACGATCCGCTGTTCGTCAGCACGCCGGCCGGGATGATGCCCACGCCGCTGGCCGAGAACATCGTCGGCCGCGTGCGCGAGGCGATGCAGCTGCTCGACTCGAGCGCGCATGAAGGCGACGTGTTCGATCCGGCGTCATCGACGCGCGTGTTCCGGATGAGCATGAGCGACCTGACCGAGGCGCTGCTGCTGCCCGCGCTCGGCGAACTGCTGCAGACGCATGCGCCCGGCATGCATGTGCGTAGCTACACGATGGACCGCCGCGAAGTCGCGACCGCGCTCGCGAACGGCTCCGTCGACATCGCGATCGACGCGCCGCTGATCGGCGATCCGCACCTGCACCAGGCGCTGCTCGTGCGCGACCGCTATGCGTGCATGATCCGCGACGATCACCCGTTCAAGGGCGACACGCTCACCATGGACGACTACCTTGCGATGGGGCACATCCACGTGTCGAGCCGCCGCAAGGGCAGCGGGTACGTCGACGCGGAGCTGACGCGCCTCGGGCTGCGCCGCACCATCCAGATGCGCGTGCAGCACTACATGGTCGCGCCGCTGATCGCGATGCGCGGCGATCTCGCGCTGACGGCGCCGCTGCGGCTGCTGCAGCGCTATCCGGCGCGCATTCTCGAACTGCCGTTCGAGATGCCGGCCCTCGAATACTTCTGCTACTGGCATCGCAGCGCCGATCAGGACCAGGGCAGCCGGTGGCTGCGCGAGCAGCTGATGATGCTGATGGGTGGGATCGGCGACGCGCAGTGATGTGCAGTGATGCGCACGCGGCGGCCCGCGATTACTTCGACGTGAGCCAGACCCCCGCGACGATCGCACCGATGCCGGTGAAGCGCGTGACGTCGAGCGGCCGCGGCATCGCGCCGAGCCAGCCGAAATGATCGAGCATCGCGGACACGACGAACTGCGTCGCGACGATGATCGTAAAGGCCGTCGTCAGGCCGAGCTGCGAAGCGGTATAGCCGATCGATCCCGCGATCACGAGGCCGAGCACGCCGGCTGACAGCGCATACCACGGCACCGACGTCCATGCGCGGAGTTCACCGCCGTGCTGCGCGGCCAGCAGCACGATCGCGACCAGCGCGCCGCTGATGTAGTTCACGAAGATCCCGCCGGTCGTGCCGATGCTCTTCGACATGACGCCCATGAATTGCCCCTGCAGCGCGACCGCGCAGCCGCCGATCGCCGCGATCGCGGCGAGCCCGATGATGTTGTTTGCCATACGCCTTCCGTCTCCCATGTGTCGAACCACGAATACTGCGGGTAACAGTATTGGCCTGTGACGCGATCGCGTGAAACGGTATATTTTCACGCGCGCATTCAAAAGAATTCACGGCAAGGAGACGCGGGGTGCTGTCCATCGAGTCGCTTCAACTGATCGAGCTGATCGCGCGCACGCGCAGCTTCACGGCGGCGGCGAACGCGCTGCATCGCGTGCCGTCGGCGGTCAGCTATGCGGTCAGGAACATCGAGGAAGAGCTGGGCGTCGTGCTGTTCAGGCGCATGCACCGGCACGTCGTGCCGACCGAGGCCGGCGAGCATTTCGTGAACGAGGCGCGCGACATCCTGAAGCGCATGGACGAGATTCGCCGCGACACGCTGCGGGTGGCGAACGGCTGGCAGCCGAGCCTGTCGATCGCGCTCGACAACATCGTGTCGAGCCGTCGCATCGATGCCCTGATGGCCGACTTCTACCGCCACTTCGACAACGTCGAGCTGATCGTGCGGATCGAAGTGTTCAACGGCGTGTGGGAAGCGCTTGCCACCGGGCGCGCGGACATCGCGATCGGCGCGACGACGGCCGTGCCTGTCGGCGGTGAATTCAGGTTCCGCGACATGGGGGCGATCGAGTGGGCGTTTCTCGTGAGCCCCGATCATCCGCTGGCCGGCGCCGATGCGCCGCTAGCGTCCGACGCACTCACCGCGTTCCCGTCGATCTGCCTCGAAGACACGTCGCGCGACATCCCGCGGCGCGATACGTGGCTGCTGCCGAACCAGCGGCGGCTCGTGGTGCCGGACTGGCAGCGTGCGATCAACTGCTTCGTCGAAGGGCTCGGCATCGGCTACATGCCGCTGCATCTCGCGCGGCCGTTCGTCGAAACCGGGCGGCTGGTCGAGAAGACGCTGGGCGAGCCGAAAGCGCCGAGCCCGTGCTGTGTCGCGTGGCATGCGCAGAAGACGGCGCCGGTCATGCGCTGGGTGCTCGACTATCTCGGCGACAGCGAGCAGCTGCATGCCGAGTGGATTTCGTGATGACGAGAAGGCTGGCCGGCCCGTCAGGAATGCGGATCAACGACGCGTATGCGCGGCCGCTTCGACCGCATCGCGAAACCGCTGCAGCGCGGGCAGGCCGGTCATCGTCGCGAGGTGGATCAGCGCGATTTCCCCCACCGGCATGACCGGAAAACCGCCAACCCTGCGGATCACGCCCATGCGCGCATAGTGCAGCACGGCCGACTGTGGCGCGACGGTCAGCGCGCCGAGCGCGTCGGCCATCTGCAGGTTCGTGTGAAACGACATCGATTCGACGAGCGGGCGCGGCGGCATCAGGCCGTGATCGACGAACAGCGCGTCGAAGGCGCGGCGGGTGTCGGTGCCGGCATGCGGGACGATCCATTCTTCGCGCTGCAGTTGCTCCGTCGAGATGCGTCGCGCATCGGCGAACGGGTGCGCGAGCGGACACGCAATCGCCAGCGGTTCTTCGTACACCGGGACGATCGTGACGTCGAGCCCGTCGAGCTTCGCCAACGCTTCCGCGTCGGGGCGGCTGATGATGCAGTCGATCCGTCCGGTCGACAGCGCGTCCAGCAGCCCCGAGACGTTCGATTCCATGACCGTGAGCCGTGGCGCGGGGGCGTCCCGTGTCAGGTTCCGCATGATCTGCGGCAGCAGCGCGACGCTGACCACGGGCAGCATGCCGATGCGCAGCAGCGGCCTGCCGTCGTCGTTGCCGTCGCCGGCCAGCGCAATGTCGAATTGCGCGAGCGCGATCCGCAGGCGCTGCAGGACGGCTTCGCCGTCGGCGGTCAGCCGTCCGCCGCGCGCGCCGCGCGTCACGAGCATCGTGCCGAACACCGCTTCCATCTCCTGCAGCATTTTCGTGATCGCCGGCTGGGACAGGTGCAGCGTGCGTGCGGCCGCGGCGAGCGAGCCGCCGTCCGCGACCAGTTCAAGCATGCGCAAGTGCCGCAGCCGCAGGAAATTGCCCGCATTGCGTCGCCCGGAAATCAGGTCGGGATTCATGTTTTCGGAAGGCTGGTTCATGAATCTTCAATTTTCATGAAAGCACAACCTGCCCACAATAGCGACTCGACCTAATGGAGACAGACATGCGCAAGGGGTTGGGACAAGCAGGGGACCGGCAACGGCAGCCGACCGGGTCGCCGCAGCGCCGGGCAGTCGCGAAACGAGCGACGGGAGTGCGGACATGACGACATTCAAACCGCTCGCCGGGATTCGCGTGCTGGATTTCACGCACGTTATCGCGGGCCCGCTGGCGACGTTCCACCTGGCACAACTCGGCGCCGAGGTCGTCAAGATCGAGAACCGCAACGGCGGCGACGTGATGCGTCGCGGCAATGGCCGGATGGGCTTCGTAGCGCTGAACGCCGGCAAGCGCTCCATCGAACTGGACCTGAGCGACGCAGGCGACCGCGACCAGGCGCTCGAACTCGCACGTGAAGCCGACGTGCTGGTCGACAGCCTGCGGCCGGGCGTGCTCGACCGGTTCGGCCTGGGCGACGGCCCGCTGCGGGCGCTGAATCCCGGGCTCGTCTACTGCGCGATCAGCGGCTGGGGAAACACCGGGGCGTGGCGGGACCGGCCGGCCTACGACCACGTCGTCCAGGCGGCGACGGGCATGACGCTGATGGCCGGTCGCGAAGGCGAGCCGCCGGTCAAGACGGGCTTTCCGGTGGTCGATGCAGGCACGGGGCTCGTCGCTGCGATGGCGATCCTGGCCGCGCTGCGCGAGCGGGATACAACCGGTCTCGGGCGTTATCTCGACGTGTCGATGACCGGCGCCGCGTTGCAGTTGATGTATCCGTTCGCCTGCCAGGCACTCACTGGCCGCGTTGCGCCGCCACGGGTCGGCAACCAGGGCTACTCGGGCAGTCCGGCAGCGGACCTGTTCGCCACCCAGGACGGCTGGGTCGCGCTTGGCGCCAACACGCCCCGGCAACTGGCGGCCGCGCTCGGTGTCCTCGGGCGCGCCGACATTGCACGCGATCCCCGCTATTTCGATCCGCCGCTGGATGCCGGCGGGCCGGCAGCATTCCTGCGCGCCAGCGACCCGGCGGCGTTGCGCGACGCGCTGGCCACCGCGATCCGTGAATGGCGTTCGGCCGACCTCGAGGCGGCCTGCGCGGGCGTCGGCGTGGCATGCGCGAAGGTGCGCACGATCGTCGAGTTCGTCGATGACGCGATGAACCACGACGCGCTCGAATCCGTCATGTTGTCCGACGGCGACTGCAGCGTGCTGTCGCCGGGCCTGGGCTATCGCGTACACGCGTCGCGTCCTGACGGAGGCGCGTCGGCATGAATACCGGAATGGAATGCTCGACGGACGGCGGCGGCAGGGCCGCACGCAGCGAGGCGGACCGGGTGTTCGCACGCATCACGAGACGTCTCGTGCCACTGTTGTTCCTGTGTTATCTGACCGCGTTCGTCAATCGCAACAATATCGGCCTCGCGAAGCTGCAGATGCAGGGGGCGCTCGGATTCACCGACGCGGCATACGGCGTCGCGGCCTCGGCGTTCTTCGTCGGCATCCTGATGTTCGAGCTGCCGAGCAACCTGATGCTGCGGCGGGTCGGCGTGCGCCGCACGCTGCTGCGGATCATGGTGCTGTGGGGCGTGGTCGCAGCCGCGACGATGTTCGTCAGGACACCGGGCCAGTTCTACACACTGCGCTTCCTGCTCGGCGCGTTCGAGGCGGGATTCTTCCCCGGCGTCGTGGTGTATCTCACGTTCTGGTTTCCGCCGGAGCGCCGCGCGAAGGTCATTGCGCTGTTCATGACGGCCGCTGCCGCAGCCGGGCTCGTGACCGGGCCGGTATCCGGCTGGGTGCTGAACTCGATGAGTGGCGTGGCGGGGCTCGACGGCTGGCAATGGCTGATGCTGCTGGAGGGCGTGCCGAGCATCGTGCTCGGCGTGATCGCGTACCGGGTGCTGCCCGAAGGCCCCGAACACGCACGCTGGCTGTCGTCCGACGAGCGCCGCATCGTGCAGCAGGCGCTTGGCGCACCCGAGGGCCCGCCCGCCGCCCGCCATCCGTTGCGCGCCGCGCTGCGGGAGCCGTGCGTCTATCTGCTGGGCTTCACGACGTTCTCGCTCGGGTGCGCAACCAACCTGCTGATTTTCTGGCTGCCGTCCATCATTGAGGCGACCGGCGTCACGAACCTGCAGCACGTCGGCCTGTATGTCGTGATCCCGAACCTGATCGGCACGATCGCGATGGTCTGGTACGGCCGCCGTTCGGACCGGCGCCGCGAGCGCTACGGACACTTCATCGTCGCGGTCGGCACGGGCATTGCCGGACTGTGCACGATGGCCTTCTCGCACGGTGCGCTGCCCGGCGTCATAGCCGGCGCCATCGTGGCGACCAGCGGCATCGCGTCTGCCTACCCGGTGCTCTGGGCGATTGCGACGCGCCTGTTGCCGCGCGATGCGGCCGCCGCGGGCGTCGCGCTGATCTCGAGCATGGGCGCGGCATCCGGCGTGAGTTCCGCGCTGTTCGGCGCGATCCGTGTGCGGACGGGCAGCCTCGACCCGGCGCTCTATCTCGTCGCGCTCGCGCTCGTCGCCGTGATGCTGCTGTTTGCCTGCGTCATTCGTCCCAAGGCCGCCGAAGCGGCACTCATCAACCAGGAACTCCGCTCATGAATCAGATGTTCACGGACACGAAGCCGGTGCTGGGGCCGGCCCCCTTCTTCGACAGGGCCGAATTGCTCGACGAATCGACGCTGCATCCCGAGATCGTCTCGGATGGCGTGCGCGAGAGCCGGCATCGTGCCGGGCGCCGCGTTCGCGTCATCGAGCTGACCTTCACCAGCCAGCAATGGCACGGGCTCGTCTGGCGGCATCCCGCCCGCATCTACGTGCCCGACGGCTATGACGGCGACGGCGCGGCCGGCATCATCGGCACGGAACGCCAGGCCTTCGAGCCCGCGGAATGGGCCCGGCGCGTCATTCCGGGCACGACGCTCGACACCGAGGGCGAATACGCGGAAGGCACCGCGCTCGACCTCGGGATGCCGATCATGATCTTCGCGAATCCGGCCGATTGCCCGTTCGGCCTCGACGAATCGGATTTCACCGGCTATGCGTTGAAGAAGATGCTGGAGACCGGCGACCTGACCTGGAACGGGTACTACCCGATCGCCAAGGCGTATCTGCGCGCCATCACGTTGCTGCATTCGCTCGCGGGCATCGGGACCAGGCGGGCCGTCCTGCTCGGCCATTCGAAACGCGGGGTTGGCGTGGCCATTGCGTCGGGTGCGGACCCGGACCGGGTGGCGGGCGTGATGGTGTGCGGCTACCACGGCGGGAACAATCTGTATCACCTGGCGACGAAGTTCGCCGAGTTCGGGCCGCACGTCGCCGGTCCGTCGGAGTCGCGAGCGGGCCCCGGCTTTCAGGGGGCGGAGACGATGCTGCGCGCGCTCAACAATCCCGTCGGTTTCCAGATGCTGATGCATTTCGATCCGTATCTGTGGCGTGACCGGATCAAAGCCGCCTATCTCGTCGCGCTCGGCACGAACGACGAGTTCTTCGCGCTCGGCGCGCCCAACAGCATGATGACCGAGATGCCGGGCGACAAGGCCTATTTCGCCATCGACAACGTGCGGCATTCGTGGGTCTCCACGAAGCATCTCGCGGCGTGGCGGATGTGGCTTGCCCGCACCTTCGCCGGCCGTCGCGTTCCGGGCACGCCGGTGGTCCGGCACGAGATGGCCGGCGACCGGCTGGCCGTGGCCGCACGCGTTGAGCCGGAGCACGTGTCGGGTGTCAGGCTGTTCCATGCGTTTCACCCGGTCTCGCAGGACTGGCGCAGCGCCACGTGGCAATCGACGCCGATGGCGGCGCGCGACGGCGAGTGGCACGCCGCGCTGAACCTTCGGGCGGGCTACAACCTTGCGTGGTACGTCGAGGTCGAGCACGACGGCGCGGGTGGGCCGGGATACGTCAGCTCGCTCGTGCAGAACGTCGGGCGGCCGGCCGAGTAATCCAGGAGGACGGGGATCGGCGCACGCGGATACGCGGTGCGCCGATCCCGGCAGCAACAGGAAGCGATCGGCAGCAGGAGTCAGTCGATTATTTCGGTATGCGAATCATGAAGCAAGGCGGTGACGAATACATAAAGCCAGGCACTGGCAGGAGGAGACGGATGAGGAAATTCGCATGGATGGCGTTGCTCGGCGCATTGCCGGGCATCAGCGTGGCGCAGTCGAGCGTGACCCTCTATGGGCAGATCGGCGGCGGGATTCGATGGACCAACGGCATGCAGGGCGGGAGCGCCGTGGGGTTCAACAACAACCTGATCTCGGGTAACGATTTCGGCATTCGCGGCAAAGAGGATCTGGGCGGCGGGTTCAAGGCGCTGTTCGTGCTCGACGGCGCCTTCAGCAGCGGCACGGGCGCACTGAAAACGTCCGGTACGCTGTTTTCACAGGCGGCCTACGTGGGCGTGACGGGCGGCTTCGGGCGCCTGACGCTCGGGCGCCAGTTCAACGCGGCGACCGACTTCGGGATCATCGTGGATCCGGCCGGTGGGCGCGGCCAGTCGCTCGCCATCGAGCCCGGTGTGCTGTGGAGCGGTAATCCGTTCACGCTCGATTCCCGCTTCAACAACACGATCAAATACATCGGCGAACTGGGCGGCCTGCGTGTCGCGGCGAGCTATTCGCCCGGCGGTGTTGCTGGCAATACGCGTGCCGGAACCAATTTTTCGGCTGCGGCGATGTACCAGTACCAGACGGTGCTCGGTGGTGCGTCCTACTCGAAGACGTACAGCGCCGACGCGACGCAGTCCGCGCAGACCTGGATGGCGGGCGGGACCTGGCAGATCGGTGCCGGCCGGCTCTATGCGAGCTACTCGGCCCTCGACATTTCGAGCGCGAATCCGAGCCGGCCGCATCGTCGCGACAAGATCCCGTCGCTGGGTATCGTCTATCAGGCCACGCCGTTCCTGCAGTTCACGGCAGGCATGTACGACGACATCGGCCGCAATCTCGGCAACCGGCGCGATGCGGACGGGCACAAGCTCACGACGTATGCGGTCGTCGAGTACTTCCTGTCGAAGCGTACCGAGATCTATGCGGAGTTCGATCGAAACGGCTTCTCCGGCGCGTACCGCACCGATCCGACCAATATCGCGGCCATCGGCTTGCGGCCCGGCGGCGGTGGCATGACGGGTGCATCGATCGGCCTGATGACGAAGTTCTGAGCAGCGGTCGGCGACATTTTCCGTGTGTGAAGGGAGACTCAATGAAAGTATTGCAACGTGGATTGATCGCGACCGTCGCGGCACTCGGCATCGTGGCCGTAGCCGGCACCGCGCGAGCCGCATCGGACCCGGCGTCGACAACCGTTGCCAGCGGGGCACCGGCGGACAAAGTGCGCCGAGCTGACGACCGGCGCCTGACACGTCGCGTCAGTGCGGCACTCGCACGCACGCGCGGGCTGAATGCGACGCGCATCGTGGTGCGTGCCCGGAGCGGCGTCGTGACGCTGCGTGGCGGCGTGAGCGACGGTCAGCAGGCCGCGATGGCCGTGGAGGCGGCCCGGCAAGTGGACGGCGTGACGCAGGTGACGAATCAGCTTCGCCTGGGCGAGCAGATGCCGTGATTGGCGCGGGCCGCCCCGATGCGGAGCGATCGGAGGTGGCCCGCGCATCCGGTGAGCGGATGCCGCCGGCCGGTTCGTGCGCGTACCGCTAGCGTGACGGGATATTGCCGAGCGCCCACGCGAGCACCTTCGCCACATGCACGGCCTGCGTCTGCGCGCCGTCCTGGATCTGATGCCGGCAACTCGTGCCGTCCGCGACGACGATCGCGCCTTCGGCCCGCGCCCGCACGGCCGGCAGCAGCGACAGTTCGGCCATCGCCTGCGACGCGTCGTAGTGCTCGGCTTCGTAGCCGAAGCTGCCGGCCATCCCGCAGCACGACGATTCGACCGGCGACACCTTCAGCCCCGGAATCCAGCGCAGCACCGTCTGCACCGGCGTGAACGCGCCGAATGCCTTCTGATGGCAGTGGCCGTGGACGAGTGCTTCTTTCGCATCGATTGCATGCAACGGCAGCGACAACCGTCCGGTCTCCTGCTCGCGTACGAGGAACTCCTCGAACAGGAACGCATGGCTGGCGAGCCGTGCGGCTTCGTCGCCATACCCGTATGCCAGAAACTCGTCGCGCATCGACAGCAGGCACGAAGGCTCCAGCCCGACGATCGCGACGCCACGTTCGAGGTACGGCCTCAGCGTATCGAGCGTGCGTTTCGCCTCGGCCTTTGCTTCGTCGACGAGCCCGGCCGCGAGGAACGTACGACCGCAGCACAGTGGCCGTTCGCCTTCGCGCACGTTGAAATGCACGGTGTAGCCGGCCGCTTCGAGTACGGCCTGTGCGGCCCGCGCGTTGTCCGGTTCCTGGTAGTTGCTGAACGTGTCGACGAAAAGCAGCACTTCGCGGATGGCCGAGCCGTTTTGCGATGCTGATGTCGCACCGGCACCGGCACCGGCACCGGCACCGGCACCGGCACCGGCACCGGCAGTGGCACCCGCACCCGCACCCGCACCCGCACCCGCACCCGCCAGAAACGGCCGCGCAAACGCAGGCAACGCACGCTGCGGCGCGAGCCCGATCCATCGCTTCATCCACGACGCGACGACCGGCACGCCATTCGCGAACGCGATCGCGCCACGCATCCGCGCGGCCCACGGCGCATAACGCGGAAGATACGCAACGAGCCGTTCACGCAGCGTCGTGCCGTGCTTGCGGTTCCACGCATGGCGCGCCTCGATCTTGAAGCGCGCCATGTCGACACCGGTGGGGCAATCGCGCTTGCAGCCCTTGCACGACACGCACAGGTCGAGCGCGGCCTTCACGTCGTCGCCGGCGAGGCCATCGGCGCCGAGCTGGCCCGTCACTGCCAGCCGCAGCGTGTTCGCACGGCCGCGCGTCACGTGCTGCTCGTCGCGCGTCACGCGGTAGCTCGGGCACATCGTGCCCGCGTCGAACTTGCGGCAGTGGCCGTTGTTGTTGCACATCTCGACGGCCGACGCGAGCCCGTGTGTGATGTCGGTGCCGGAGCCCGGGGCGGTTTCGTCGCCGGTCAGCGGATTGCGCGTGACGTTCCATGCCGACCAGTCGAGCGCCGGTTGCAGCGGCAGCGCCGCATAGCCGGGCGCGAAGCGGAAGTGTTCACGCGCATCCATGCGAGGCGGATTGACGATCTTGTCCGGGTTGAAGCGGTTGTCAGGATCGAACAGCGCCTTGATTTCCGCGAACGCCGCGTTCAGACGCGGGCCGTACTGCCACGCGACCCATTCGCCGCGACACAGCCCGTCGCCGTGTTCGCCCGAATACGCGCCCTTATACTCGCGCACGAGCGCCGCGGCTTCTTCGGCGATCTCGCGCATGCGCGTCGCGCCGTCGCGCCGCATGTCGAGAATCGGCCGCACGTGCAGTGTGCCGACGCTCGCGTGGGCGTACCACGTGCCTTCGGTCTCGTGCTTGTGGAACACGTCGGTCAGGCGGCGCGTGTATTCGGCGAGGTGTTCGAGCGGCACCGCGCAATCCTCGATGAACGACACCGGCTTGCCGTCGCCCTTCATGCTCATCATGATGTTCAGCCCGGCCTTGCGCACGTCCCACAGCGCCTTTTGCGCGCCGGCATCGGTCATCTTCACGACGCTGTCGGGCAGGCCGAGATCGGCCATCAGTTCGGCGAGCCGGTCGAGCTGCGCGAGTTGTGCGTCGCGCGATTCGCCCGCGAACTCGACGAGCAGGATCGCTTGCGGCTGCCCGACCAGCGCCTGTTCGATCACGGGGCGGAACGCCGGGTTCTCCATCGACAGGTCGATCATCGTGCGATCGACAAGCTCGACCGCCACCGGCTTCAGCTTCACGATGTGCTGCGCGGTGTCCATCGCCTGGTAGAAGGTCGGGAAGTTCACGACGCCGAGCGCCTTGTGCGCGGGCAGCGGCGCGAGCTTCAGCGTGATCTGCCGGCTGTACGCGAGCGTGCCTTCCGAGCCAACGAGCAGGTGCGCGAGATTCGCGTGACCGTCGTCGGTATACGCGCGCGGGTTCTGGCAGTCGAACAGGTCGAGGTTGTAGCCGGCCACGCGGCGCAGCACCTTCGGCACGCGCTCGACGAGCTCGTCGCGCTCGCGTTTCGCGATGCGTTCGACGCCGTGCAGCAGGTCGAGCGTGCGGCGGTCGGTGACGGGCTGCGCGAGCGAACCGAACCGGCATTCGCTGCCGTCGGCGAGGATCGCGTCGATCGCGAGCACGTTGTGCACCATGTTGCCGTACTCGATCGAGCGCGACCCGCACGAGTTGTTGCCGGCCATCCCGCCGATCGTGCATTGCGCGGCCGTCGACACGTCGACCGGAAACCACAGCCCGTGCGGCTTCAGCCACGCGTTCAGGTGATCGAGCACGATGCCGGGCTCGACGGTGACGGTGCGCGCCTGCGCGTCGAACTCGACGATCCGGTTCAGCCACTTGCTGTTGTCGACGACGAGCGCCTCGCCGACCGTCTGCCCGCACTGGCTCGTGCCGGCGCCGCGCGCGAGCACGGGGATCTTGCGGTCGCGCGCGATGTCGAGCGCGATCCGCAGGTCGTCCTGGTCGCGCGGCACGACCACGCCGAGCGGCATGATCTGGTAGATCGACGCGTCGGTCGCATAGCGGCCGCGGCTTGCGCGGTCGGCGTAGACGTCGCCGCGCAGTTCGCGACGCAGCCGCTCGAACAGCGGCGACAGCGCGGCGCCTTGCGACGGCACGAGATGAACGGGGCGAACCAGCGAAGGCGAGACGGCGGATGTCATGGCAGCGGTCGGTATCGGGTGAGGGGCAGGCGGGGATCAGGCGAGGGTCACGCTGACGGGCGGCAACCCCGGTATGCGGCCGACGGCCGTGCCCGCCGCGTTCGGGAAAAACATCCCCGTGTACGAGCCGGTCGTGACGACGGTGCCGGCCGGCAGCGCGATGCCGCGCCGCGACGCGTGATTCACGAGCCACGGCAGCAGGCGGCGCGGATCGCCTGCGGGGTTGGTGCCCGGTGCCGAGCCGACGATGTCCTGCCCGTCGAACGAAAACGCGGGAGCCGGCGCGACGAACGGGAAATCGTCGCGATAGCCGGTCATCTCGCCGAGCACGAGCGCGCCGTGGTTCTGCAGGTCGGCGAGTTGCGCGACGGGGGCGACGTCCGGCCATTCGCGGAAGCGGCTCGCGACGATCTCGATCGATGCGCCCATCTGCGCGATGCCGTCGAACACTTCGTCATCGGCATAGGCGGCCGCACGCGGCGCGAAGTCGCGGCCGAAGCGGAACGCGATTTCCAGTTCGAGGCCGAGCGGCCGGAACGCGCCACGCGGCAGCGTGACGCCGCTCGCATGGCGGCAGTCGTCCGGCAGCGGTGCGCCCTGGATCGGGCCATCGGGTTGCTTCGCGCCGACCTTCCATGCGCCGATTGCGGTGCTGCGCGCGGCGAGAACTTGCGCCTGCACCGCATAGGCGGCGTCGGCATCGGCGGGGACGAGGTCCGAAGGCAGTGCGTTGAACGCGATGCCGTGTTGCCAGCCGGCGGCGAGCCGGACGGCGAGGTCGTGGGTAGCTTGTTGGGTCATCGTTGCAGTCAAAAAGGCGGGCGCCGGCGGCGGCGCCCCGTTGGCATCAGGCCGGCGAGCGATTGGCGGCCGGTTGTTCGGCGGGGGCATCGGCGAAGCGGCTGTCCGGCTGCATGCGGAACGCGAGCAGCACGCCCACGCCCATCAGCACCATGCTGCCGATGAACGGCAGCTCCCAGCTGCCGAAGCGGTCGATCACGAAGCCGGAGATCACCGGCGACAGGATTGCCGCGAGCGCGGAGCCGGAATTCATCATCCCGCTCGCGGTGCCCGAGTATTCCGGCGCGATGTCCATCGGCACGGCCCACATCGGCCCGATCGTCATTTCGGCGAAGAAGAAGCCGGCCGCGAGGCACGCCATCGACACGTACAGGTGATGCGTGAACAGCAGCGGCAACAGCGACAGCAGCGTGAGCAGCATGCAGATCGACACCATCCAGCTGCGCGCACGCTTGAGGCTGCCGGTGCGTGCGTAGACGCGGTCGGTGACGATGCCGCCGAGCGTGTCGCCGATCACGCCCGCGAAGAACACCGCGGATGCGAACACGGCCGATTTCTTCAGGTCGAGGTCGTAGCTGTGCAGGAAGTACTGCGGAATCCAGCTGAGGAACAGCCACAGCGTCCAGCCGTAGCAGAAGTACACGATCGTGACGGGCATCATCCGGCGGAACAGCGGGCCCCACGGTACGTTCGCGGGCTTCTGCTTGGGCGGCGGCAGCGCATCGAGTTCGGCCTGCGTGATGCGCGGGTGGTCCTTCGGGTGTTCGGTATAGACGAGCGCCCACACCACGACCCACACGATGCTGATCACGCCGCAGATGTAGAACGATTCGCGCCATCCGTACACGGCCATCACCGCGACGACGGCGGCCGGCGCGACCGCGTTGCCGACCCGCGAGAACGCATGCGTGATGCCCTGCGCGAAGCCGCGTTTCTCGCGCGGCACCCAGCGCGACATCGCCGACGTGGCCGCCGGGAACGTCGCGCCTTCGCCGAGCCCGAGCAGCAGGCGCGCGGCGAGCAGCGACGCGAGGCCGCCAGCCATGCCGGTCAGCAGCGTCGCGACGGCCCACAGCAGCCCGCACGCGAGCAGCGTGCGGCGCGCGCCGAAGCGGTCGCTGACCCAGCCGCCGATGATCTGGAACACGAGGTACGGATACGCGAACGCGGAAAACACGAGGCCGATCTCCGTCTTGTTCAGCCCGAATTCCCGGCCGAACCCGGCGGCGGCCGTGCTCACGTTCACGCGATCGAGGTACGTGATGAAGTACATCACGCATAGCATCACCAGCACGATGCCGGTCGCCCGGAACAGCTTCATGTTGTGTCTCCTTGATGTTGTCTGGCTTGCCGCTGCATCCGCGCCGGCTCTGGGGCCGCTTTCGTGTCGATTTCGTGCCGATGCAGCGCGGCCGCGCGTCGTGCGGGCCGCAAAAGGGAGCGAGCGGTGTGCCTGCGGCGGGCCGCAGGCACACGCGTTCAGGCCGCCGCGCGCAGCGCGGGCGTGTGCGTGTTGGTGGCGAGATAGTCCATCGCCGCGACGACGCCGCTCGCGGCCACCGGCACGCCGGCGAGCTTCAGCCCCATCTCGCAACCGGCGAGCGTGGCCATCAGCGTGAGGTCGTTGCAGTCGCCGAGATGGCCGATGCGGAACATCTTGCCGCGCATCTTGCCGAGCGCCTGGCCGAGCGACATGTCGAAGCGTTCGTAGATCAGCTTGCGCACGGCGTCCGCGTCGACGCCGTCGGGCATCATCACGCCGGTCAGCACGGGGCTGTAGACGGCCGGGTCCGCGCACTGGATCTCGAGGCCCCAGGCGCGCACCGCGCGGCGCGTCGCTTCCGCGAGCCGCTGGTGGCGCGCGAACACGTTGTCGAGCCCTTCGCCGAGGATCATGTCGAGCGCTTCGGCGAGGCCGTACAGCAGGTTGGTGTTCGGCGTGTACGGCCAGTAGCCGTTCCTGTTCGCTTCGATGATCTCGTGCCAGCCCCAGAACGCGCGCGGCAGCGTCGCGTGCTCGCTCGCGGCGAGCGCCTTCGGCGACACCGCGTTGAAGCTGATGCCCGGCGGCAGCATCAGCCCTTTCTGTGAACCCGACACGGTGACGTCGACGCCCCATTCGTCATGGCGATAGTCGGCGGATGCGAGCCCCGAGATCGTGTCGACCATCAGCAGCGCCGGGTGGCCGGCCGCGTCGATCGCGCGGCGCACGGCCGCGATGTCGGAGGTGACGCCGGTGGAGGTTTCGTTGTGCACCACGCACACGGCCTTGATGTCGTGCGCGGTGTCGGCGCGCAGGCGCGCTTCGATCATGTCGGGCTGCACGCCGCGGCGCCAGCCTTCGATGCCCGGCAGTCCGAGGAACTCGGGCTTCAGGCCGAGCGCCTCGGCCATCTTTTTCCACAGCGTCGCGAAGTGGCCCGTTTCGAACATCAGCACGGTGTCGCCGGCGCTCAGCGTGTTGGTCAGCGCGGCTTCCCATGCGCCGGTACCCGACGCCGGATAGATGACCACCGGCTGCGTGGTCTTGAAGATCTTCTTGATGCCGGCCAGCACCTTGAGGCCGAGCGCACCGAATTCGGGGCCACGGTGGTCGATGGTCGGATAGCTCATCGCCCGCAGGATGCGGTCGGGCACCGGGCTCGGCCCCGGAATCTGCAGGAAATGGCGGCCGGACGGGTGGAAGTCGAGTTGCAGCATGGTCGTTCTGTCTCCTTGGTTGCATTTTGAATTTTGCATGCAAAATACTTTAGCAGAGCGATCCCGGCAAAACCAAGCGCTGATTTCACCGAAAATGCCGGTGTTTACCCGACATTGGCGGGGAGATATTCGGGTCGGGCGAGTTGCAGTAGAATCGCGGGAAGCAAGAAGGAAGGACTTTGCATGCAAGATTTGAATGATCTGGAGCCTGTCGGCACCGCGCCGGCATTGCCGAAACTGGAGCGGCAGCGGCTGCACGACACGGTCGTGGAGCACCTGCGCAAATTCATCGTCGAGGGCGTGCTCACGCCGGGCATGCGGCTGAACGAGCGCGAGCTGTGCGAGACGCTCGGCATCTCGCGCACGCCGCTGCGCGAGGCGTTCAAGGTGCTGGCGGCCGAGGGGCTGCTGGTGCTGTCGCCGAATCGCGGTGCGAGCGTGTACCGGATGAGCGAATCGGAGATCCGCGAGACCTTCGAGCTGATGTCGGGGCTGGAGGCGTTTTCAGGCGAGCTGGCGTGCGAGCGGATCACGCCCGCGGAGCTCGCGGAGATCAAGGCGCTGCATTACTCGATGCTCGCGTGCCGGATGCAGAACGACCTGCCCGGCTACTACAGCCGCAACCAGGAAATCCACGACCGCATCAACGAGGCCGCGCGCAACTCGGCGCTGCGCGCCACGTACCAGTCGATCAACCGCCGGATCATGTCGATGCGGTTCCGCTCGAACCAGCACGTCGAGAAGTGGGATCGCGCGGTGCACGATCACGAGGAGATGATCAAGGCGCTGGAGGCGCGCGACGGCAAGGCGCTCGCGGCGATCCTGCGGCGGCATCTGCTGGAGAAGCGCGACGCGGTGTTGCTGCTGCACGCGGAAGCGGACGCGTAGGCACCCGCCGCACGCACGCCGTCATGGCGCCTTGAAGGCGCGCGTTCAGAACGCTGTGCGCAGGCCGAGCCCGGCCGAATCGCCGTTCCCGTAGGCGCTCGCGCGGTCGCGCATGTACGCGACGTAGACGTCGGTCCGCTTCGACAGCCGGTAGTCGTAGCCGAGCGCCCAGGTCGTTCTCGACGGGCGGTCGCGGCCGTGGCTTTTCGCGGCCATCACCGATGCGAGCACCGTGCCGAAGCCGAGCGGCACCGCCGCGCCCAGTTGCCCGCTATGCGTGCCGAGCCCGCCGCCGTCGATCGCGTCGTGCACGTACTGGTAGAACGCGGTGAACTTCACGAAGGTCAGGTCGTAGCCGACGCCGGCCAGCACGGCGTCCTGCTGCGTGAAGCCGGCGATGGACGCGTTCAGGTCGCCGGGCATCCGGTCGAATTTCGCCTGCTGGAACGCGAGCGTTGCACTGAACGCGCGGTGCCCGTCATAGGTGACGCTGCCGCCCCACTGGTTCGCGCCCGCGTGGCCCGGCTCGTTGCCGGTCGCATAGATCAGGCTCGCCTGCAGCGCGTGCTCGCCGGGTGTCGAAACCAGCACCGAATTGCTCCAGCCGTTGTCGCCGACGAGGCCTTGCCCCGCTACGCCCTTGTACATCTGGTTCAGCGCCGGTGAAAAGCCGAACGACGTCGAGAACGGGTTGAAGCGTACGGCGGAGATGTAATACGGCGTCGTGTTGCGTCCGGCGCGCAGCACGCCGGACGGCGTCGCGACGCCGACATACGCATTGCGCCCGAAGAACGTATCGCCGCTGAAGCGTCCGGCGCCGCCGTTCGACGGGCGCATGAACGCTTCGAGCGCGAACTGCAGCGCGTAACCGCCGCCGAGCTCCTCGCGGCCGCCGATCCCCCAGAAGCTCGTCGTGAAGCCGCCCGAATTCATCGCGACCGCGCGCGGCTTGCCGAGACTCTTTTGCGTGCCGACGTAGACGTCGGCCAGCCCGTACAGCGACACGGACGACTGGGCCGCGGCGTCGTCGGCGATCGTGCAGGCGATCAGCGAGGCGCCGACGGCCGACATCAGCCGGCGGTTGACTGCCGGTGCGAGCCGGTGACGTCGCCCGCTTTTGTTCCGGTTCGAATGAGTAGGCATACTGATCAAATGGTCTGAAGGAAGTGGCTGGGAAGCGGCGGCATGTCGATGCTTCGCGGCGTCGCGCTTGTCGACCGACTGACGGCAGGCTTCACGCCCGACCGTCAGCCATCGCGAACGTCAGAACGCGTGGCGGATACCCGCGCGGCCCACCGCCTGTTTCTGGTTGCCCGACGGGTTGAAACCCGCGATCTGCGCGACCGGCGCGTCGCCGCCCGCTTTCTGGAACGCGCCCATCACGTAGACGCTCGTGCGCTTGGACAACGCGTATTCGACGCTCAGGTTGAACTGGTGATACTTCGGCTCCGCATTCGTCGCGTGGTCGCGGCCCGTCGTGTACGTATAGCCCGCGCCGATCGTCACGGCCGGCGTCGGCGTGACCAGCGTCGACAGCTCGTAGTTCTGGAATGTCGCGTCGTGCCCCGCGCTGCCTTGCTGGAAGTTCGTGTTCGTGAAGTCGGCCAGCACCTTGAGCCACTGCACGACCTGGTACGACGCGCCCACGCCGAACACCTTCTGTGCACGCGCCGCATCGAGGTAGTTGCCGTAGATCGCATTCGTGAAGCCCGGATAGTTCTGGTAGCCCTGCGTCGACACGCCCGGGTTGTTGATCCGCAGATAGCCGATACCGAAGCCGACCGGGCCTGCCGCGTAGCTCGCGCCGACGCTGAACGTCGCGTTGTCCGAGAAGCGGCCGGGCTGCCCGCCGAACGCGTAGAGGCCGCCGAACGTGATGCCCGCGATCGTCGGGCTGCGGTACTTCACCGCGTTCGAGATCGGGAAGCCGTTGTCGGTGTTGTCCATGTCGTTCGGGTGCGCGAAGTAGTAGCCGCCGATGTTGCCGTTCAGCGTGAACGGCTCGACATAGTCAACGATCGAATCCCACTGGCGGCCGAGCGTGAGCGTGCCGAGCTTCGTATCGTTCAGCCCGACGTACGCATTGCGCGAGAACGCGAGCCCGCTGCCGAGGCGGCCGGAGTTGATGTCGAAGCCGCTTTCGAGCCGGAAGATCGCGCTCAGGCCGCCGCCGAGATCCTCGGTGCCGCGCACACCCCAGCGGCTGCCGGCAGTCACACCCGACGCGAGCTGCACGAGATGCTTGCCCTGCACGTTCGATACGTAGTCGACACCGTCTTCGACGATGCCGTACAGCGTGACGCTGCTTTGCGCGTGGGCGGTGGCGGCCGCGGCGAGCGGCAGCGCGAACAGGATTTTTTTCATGATGGTGTTCCGGTGCGGGGTGGTTGAAAGCCGGCGAGCGGCGGCTGGATCCGGTTGCGTGCGAATCGGTACGGAAGTGCCCCGCGCCACGATCGAACGACGATCGCGGCGGCGGGTGCGGTGGGTGTGGCAGCTAGCGGGTGTAACGAAGGAAGGGCGGTGCGCCGCTCAGTCGCGATACGCGCGCAGCAGCGCATCGGCGGCCCGGAAGTCGGGCGTGAGCGGGCGGTCGCTCTGGAGGAACGCGACCTTCGCGCGCAGTGCGCGGTACAGCGGCTGCGTGGCCAGCGCGAGCGTGAACGACGGCTGCTTGCGCTGGCGCAGGTCGATCGCCTGCGCAGCCTCGATCAGTTCGAGGCCGAGCAGCGTGTAGCTCGCGTCGATCTGCTTCTGCACGCGCTGCACGACGTCGGGTGCGTTCGTCGCGACGTCCTCGATGCCGCCGGCGACCGGCAGGTAGTCGAGCGACACGGGCATCGCGAGCGACTTCACCGTCATCGCGAGCGCGGTCGGCGGCTTCTCCATTGCGCCGAACGCGTGCACGGTGTCCTCGGTGCCGAGGAAGCGCGAGAGGCCGGTGAGGTGCGGATCGTTCAGCTTGACGATGCGCTGCGCGGACGCGAGCGCGTTGTGGCCGAGTGCGAGCCCGAGCTGTTCGAACGCGAGCACCCACGGCAGCGGCTCGAAGTTCGCGCTCGGCAGCACCGCGCCGCCGCCGTCGACATAACCGGCCGCATCCTGTGCGCGGTTCGACTTCGGCGTGACGCCCACCGCGACGCCCGGGTTGTCGTCGCTCGAGTTCAACTGCGCCTGCAGCAGCGCACGCGCTTCGTCGGCGGTGCGATCCTCTTCGCCGAGCAGGTAGACGCCGGAGCGGAAGCTGAGCGGATCCTGCAGCGGCCGGTCCGGATCGCGGTTCCACAGGCTGCTGCCCTCGAGCAGCGTGCGCAGTGCGGTGCCGGCGCGCAGCGTGGCCGGGAACGGCCGCAGCGCGAGCGTGTCCTCGCGGAACGGCGACACGTTGCCGTTCAGCCCCTGCAGGCTCAGCGCGAACACCAGCTTCGACACCTGCGCGAGGCGCGCCATGTCGGTGAGCGCCAGCGCGCCCATGCCGGCCGAGTACGCGTTGGAGCTGAGGATCGCGAGCGCGTCCTTGCCGTACGGGCGAATCGTCGCGATGCCGGCCGACTTCAGCGCATCGGCGGCCGCGACCTTGCGGCCCTGGTAGTACACGTCGCCTTCGCCGAGCATCGCGAGGCCGACGTGGCTGAGGATCGTGATGTCGGCTTCGCCGATCGAGCCGTCCGCCGGCATCGCAGGCGTGACGCCGCGATTGAGGAACTGCGCGTACGCATCAACGATTGCGGGCTGCACGCCGGCGCCGCCGTCGAGCATCGCGTTCAGGCGGGCGGCCATTGCGGCGCGGGCCACGCGCACGCTCATGTCAGGGCCGACGCTGCCCGAGTGCGCGTGGATCAGCCCGATGTTGAAGCGCGTCGACGCGTCGATGACCTCCTGGCTCAGCTTGCCGTGCGCATCGACCATCTCGCGGTCTTTATTGAGGCCGACGCCGACCGTCAGCCCGTAGATCTGCTGGCCGGCCGCGGCGGCCTTCAGCAGCACGTCGTGCGCGGCGACGACCCGCTGCCGGGCGGCCGGCGCGATCGACACGGCTTCGCCGTCGGCGATGCGTGCGATCGATTCGGGCGTGACGGACCGGCCGTCGAGCGTGACGTCCGCGAAGGCCGGGACGGCGGCGAACAGCGCGAGCGCGATCGCGCTCCGCATGAGGAAGCGTTGCATGAAGCGGTTCTCCGAATTCAGGCGTGACGTGACGTGGAAGACAGCGCGGCGATCGACGCGAGCGCGATGACGCTCGCGACCATCACATACCAGGCGGGCGCGAACGGGTTGCCGGACCGTTGCGTGAGCCACGCGAGGATCGCCGGGGCGAAGCCGCCGAAGATCGTCGTGGCGATGTTGTAGGACAGCGACATGCCGGTCGCGCGCACCTGGGTCGGGAACAGCTCCGACAGCGCGGCGGGCGCGACGCCCGTGAAGATCGCGACCATCACGCAGAACGCGCTCTGCACGACGATCAGCGCGGCGAGCGTGTGCACGTCGGCGAGCCAGTGCAGCAGCGGATACACCGACACGAGCATCAGCACGGCGCCGGCCGTCAGCACCTTGCGCCGGCCGAAACGGTCGGACCAGCTCCCGGCGCACACGCAGGTGACGGCCATCAGGCAGTTGCCGACCAGCGACGCGATGAACGCGTCGCGCCCGTCGAAATGCAGCGCGCGCTGCACGTGCGTCGGCATGTAGATCACCAGCGCATACACACATACGGCCCACAACACCGAGAACCCGGTGCCGACCACGAGCGCACGCGGATAGTCGCGCACGACCTGCAGCAGCGGCGCCTTGCGTTCGGCCGGCGCATGCGCGGCACGCGCCATCTCCGCGCGGAAATGCGGCGTTTCGTCGAGCGTCTTGCGCAGCCACAGGCCGACCGGCGCGATCGCGAGGCCGAGGATGAACGGGATCCGCCAGCCCCAGTCGCCGATCTGTTCGCGCGACAGCGTGAGCGTCACGCCGGTCGCGACCAGCGCGCCGAGGATGTTCGACGCGGCCATGCTCGCCTGCAGCCACGACGCGTAGCGGCCCTTCTTGTCCGCCGGCGCGTGCTCGATCAGGAACGCAGCGGCGCCGCCCACTTCGCCGCCGGCCGAGAAGCCCTGCAGCAGGCGGCCGCACAGGATCAGCAGCGGCGCGCCGACGCCGATCGCCGTGTACGGCGGCGCGAACGCGATGATGCCGGTGCCGGCCGCCATCACGAGGATGGTCAGCGTTAGCGCGGCCTTGCGGCCCGCGCGATCGCCATACACGCCGATCGCGAGCGCGCCGAGCGGCCGCGCGATGAAGCCGATCCCGAACGCCATGAACGCCTCGACCAGCTCGGTGCCCGTGTCGCCGCGATGGAAGAAGTTCTGCGCGATGTACACGGCAAAGAATGCGTAGACGGAAAAGTCGTACCACTCCAGCGCGTTGCCGATCGACGCCGCGGCGATCGCGCGCCCGGCACTCGAGGTAGGGGGCGACACGGCGTCGGCCGTGTCGAGGGGAACCGCGGTTTGCTTCACTTCGATCTCCTGTCCTGTCGTCGTGCGAGCCGGCCGTTACAGCCGGATGTGCGGAATCTGCTTGCGCTGCGCTTCGTCGAGCGCTTCTTCGTAGCCGGCGTCCGCATAGCGGATCACGCCGAGCGCGGTGTCGTTCGTCATCGACAGCGTCAGCCGCTCGTTCGCGGCCGCGCTGCCGTCGGCGACGACGGTGATGCCCGCGCTCGTCATGTAGCCGCTGTAGCCGCCACCGCCCGAATGGATCGCGACGAGATCGGCCATCGACGAGCAGCTCATCATCGCGTTCAGCAGCGGCCAGTCGGCCACCGCGTCGGAGCCGTCGCGCAGGTTCTCGGTCATGATGTTCGGGTGCGCCATCGCGCCGGCGTCGAGGTGGTCGCGCGTGAACGCGACCGGCCCGGCCAGCACGCCGTCGCGTACCATCGCGTTGACCGCCAGCGCGAGCCGCGTGCGCTCGCCGTGGCCGAGCCACGCGATGCGGGCCGGCAGCCCTTCGAACGGCACGCATTCGCGCGCCTTGCGGATCCAGTTCGTGACGATCCGGTTGTCCGGGAAGTGTTCGAGCAGGTAGTCGTCGATGACGCGGATGTCGTTCGGGTCGTTCGACAGTGCGATCCAGCGGAACGGGCCGATTGCGCGGCAGAACAGCGGGCGCAGGAACGCTTCGGTGAACACCGGGATTTCGAATGCGCGTGCCACGCCACCGTCCTTCGCATGCGTGCGGATCAGGTTGCCGTTGTCGAACACGATCGCGCCGCGATCCTTGAAGCCGAGCATCGCTTCGACGTGCCGCACGATCGACGCGCGGCTCGCGTCCATCAGCTTCGTGCGGTCGCTGTCGCGCAGCGTGCGCACTTCGTCGAGCGTGTAGCCCGACGGCACGTAGCCGTACACGAGATCGTGCGCGGCCGTCTGGTCGGTGACGATGTCGGGCACGACACCGCGCGCGAGGATCGCCGGGAACACGTCGGCCGCGTTGCCGAGCAGGCCGACCGAGATCGGTTCGCGCCGGGCCTGCGCGTCGCGGATCAGCGCGAGCGCCTCGTCGAGATCGCGCGCCTGCCGTTCGAGGAAGCCGATCTGCAGCCGCTTGTCGATGCGCGTCTGGTCGATCTCGACGACGAGCGTCGCCGCGTTCGCCATCCGGCCCGCGAGCGGCTGCGCGCCGCCCATCCCGCCGAGGCCGGCCGTCAGGATGAAGCGCCCGCGCAGGTCGTTGTCGAAGTGGCGCTCCGCGATCCGCGAGAAGATTTCGTAGGTGCCCTGGATCACGCCCTGCGAGCCGATGTACTGCCAGTCGCCGGCCGTGAGGCCGCCCCAGCAGATCAGGTTGCGCCGTTCCAGTTCGTAGAAGTGCTCGGCTTTCGCCCACTGGCCGATCAGGTTGCAGTTCGCCATCACGACGAGCGGTGCGCTCGCGTGCGTGCGCAGCAGCGCGACGGGCTTGCCGGATTGAACGACGAGCGTCTCGTTCTCGTCCATCGTCTTCAGCGTGCGCACGATCGCGTCGTGCGACGGCCAGTCGCGCGCCGCACGGCCGAGCGCCGCGTAGACGATCAACTGGTCGGGATCCTCGCCGACGGCGAGCACGTTCTCGAGCAGGCGCAGCAGCGCTTCCTGGCGCCAGCCCTTGCAGCGCAGCGTGGTGCCCGAGGTCACTTCGAAGGTGCGGGTCATCTGGTTCGTCATCGTGCCCCCCGGTCAGCGCGCGAGCGCATAGTCGGCGATCGAGATGCCGAGCGCGGCTTCGACCGGCGGATACACGGCGGGATCGAACACCGACGACGACAGCGGAATGTGCGCCTTCGCCACCCGCAGCACGTGGATCTCCATCCCTTCCTTCAACTGGCCCGCGCTGACGGGGCGGCCTTCGGCATCGAGCGTCGTGATCACGTCCGGGTAGGTCGCGATCCGCTCGCCGTGCGCATCGTCTACCGCCATGTGTTCGTTCATCACGTGAATGACCGCGCGCTGCGTGCCGCTGCCGAGGTAGACGAGGCCGACGTCGAACGCTTCGCGCGTGTATTCGAGCGTATTGCGCTCGACCTTGCCGCTCGCGATGATTTCGCCTTGCGTGGCCGCGCAGATCGCATCGATCACCGCGCTGCCGCCGCGCCGCTCGGCGTCGATGATCGCTTCGCCGAGCGCGAGTGCGCGGCTGATGCCGCCGAGCGCCGCATGCTGGCGCACGTACGACGCGCGAATCGGGTTGCGGCAGCTCGCGATGAAACCGCCGGCCATGTCGGCCGCCTTGCGCAGCACGGGCGACACTTTCGCGGTCGCGCCGCGCACGACCACTTCCATGTACGCATGGTGTTCGCGGTTGCCGCCGGCGGCGGCCTGGATCATCGGCGCGGTGCTCGACGCGAGGCCGAGCGAGCCCATGTCGCCGGTCGGATGCGCGCGGATGTCGCCCACTGCATCGACCACCTTGGTGCCGAGCAACGCGGACGGCAGCCACGCGTTCAGCGTGCTCGACATCCCGTTCTGCCCGATGATGAGCCCCGCGAGCGGCGCGCCGAGCGCGTCCTGCACGAGCTGCGCGGCCTTCACGTAATCGGCGCCGAGCATCTGCCAGTCGGTGAGGCCGCCCGGTGCGCCGATCGCGGCGGCCGTGGCGATCCACGCGTCGTCCGGCAACTCGTCGATGCTCACCAGTTCGGGGCGGCCGATCGTGACCGCGAGCGTGCCGAGTTCACGGCCGTGGTCGGCCCAGCCGCCGCCGCCGCATGCGAAAACCGAACCGCCCTTGACGGCGGCTTCGACGTCCTTCGAAGACAGAATGCGTCCCATGTGTCGTTTGTCCTGAGAGGGGAAAAAGGCCCGTACGCGCCGGCCGGAAAGCCTTGTGTGGCGGTACTGTCCAAACGATTCTAGGGACGCCGAATATTGAGCGTTATTGCTATTTTATGGAGACTTCATAACGCAATGTTAAGCGTAGGGTAATCCCGGTGACGCCCGAACGACGGATGTCGAACGGGGTGATCTGCGGCCGTCGGTACTGCGCCGAAACGCAGGCTGGGCAACGGTTTCAGCCTGTTCGGGCAACGCAATTCACGCGGGGGCGGAGAGCGCGTGCAGCGTGTCGATGAACTCGTGCGCGAGCCGCGACAGCGGTGCCAGCACGGGGTGCAGCACGCTGACCGGCGCGGCAATGGTCGGCACGATCGGCTTCACGACGATCTGCGGCCACACGGGGCCTGCTACCGTCAGCTCGTCGATCAGCGCGATGCCGGTGCCGGCCTGCGCGAGCGCGCACGCGACGTGCGCCTGCTGCACCTCGATCTTGACCTGCGGCACGAGCCCTTCGTCGCTGAACAGCCGCCGCACCAGTTGCCCGAGCGGGATGTCGCTGCCATAGCCGATCAGCGGCTGGTCCGCGAGATCGCGCACGGCCAGCGTCTTGCGGCGCGCGAACGGGTGTGACGCGGGCACGGCCGCGACCATCCGGTTTTCATAGAGGCGCTGGCTTTCGACGTTCGGGTGCGTGTCCTGCAGGAACGCGATGCCGAGCTCGACCTGCTGCGTGAGCACCGCCTGCAGCAGCACGCTCGGGATCATCGTGTGCAGGATGATGCGCACGTCGGGAAAACGTTCGTAGAACGCGGCGATCGCGCGCGGCAGCAGCGACTGGCCGAGATTGGGGCTGCACGCGATGCGCAGATGGCCCATCCGGTTCTCGATCAGGTCTTCGGCGATTTCGTTGACGCGCTGCACGCCCTGGTACACCGCATTCACTTCGACGAACAGCCGCTGCGCTTCCGGCGTCGGGTAGAGCCGCCCCTTGATGCGCTCGAACAGCGCGAGGCCGAGCCGCTGCTCGGCATACGAAATGAGCCGCGAGACGGCCGGCTGCGACACGTGCAGCAGCTTCGCGGCGCCGCTGATCGAGCCGGTCAGCATGATGGCGCGAAACACCTCGATCTGGCGCAGGTTCAGACGCACAGCCTTAACTCCATGTTATGTGGGGGCGATAAATCGGCATGAGACATTCTGGCAGAGCGCTGCCTAAACTGCTCGTGATCAAAAAAGCAGGAGGCGCAGATGAGCGAATTCGAACAGGTGGTGCGCGGCCGGTTGGTCGATGCGCGCGAGGTGGTCGACGACGGCTGGCTCGCGATCAGGAACGGGCGGATCGCCGCGCGTGGCACGGGTGCGCCGCCGGCGGCGCGCGACACGATCGATGCGCGCGGGCAGTGGGTGCTGCCGGGCGTTGTCGACGGGCAGGTGCATGCGGCCAGCCAGGCGAACCAGGAGGGGCTCGGTCATGCGTCGCGTGCGGCCGCCGCCGGGGGCGTGACGGTGATGGTCGACATGCCGTACGACGATCCGGAGCCGGTTGCGTCGCGCGCGCAGCTCGACCGCAAGATCGCGGAAGCCGAGCGCGATTGCCACGTCGACGTCGCGCTGTACGGCACGCTCAACGCGAAGCACGGCCTGGAAGCAGCGGCCGGGCTGATCGACGGCGGTGTGTGCGCGTTCAAGTTCTCGACGTTCGAGGCGACGCCCGGCCGGTTTCCGCGCGTCGAGGAGGACGTGCTGTACGACGCGTTCCGGCTGATCGCGCCGTCGGGCCTCGCATGCGGTGTGCACAACCAGATGCAGGACATGACGCGCAAGAACATCGCGCGGATGATCGAGGCCGGCGACACGGGCTGGGACGCGTTCCTGCGCGCGCATCCGCCGCTGATCGAGAACCTCGCGACCGCGCTGATCTACGAGATCGGCGCGGAGACGGGCGCCCGCGCACACGCGGTGCACGTGTCGACGTCGCGCGGCTTCGAGCTGTGCAACCTGTTCCGGCAGGCCGGCCATCGCGCGAGCATCGAGACCTGCGTGCAGTACCTGATGCTCGACCACGAAACGCACACGAAGCGCTTCGGCTCGAAAACCAAGCACTACCCGCCGATCCGGCCGCGCGCCGAGCAGGATCTGCTGTGGACGCACATCGCGCGCGGCGAATGCACGTTCGTGTCGTCGGATCACGTGAGCTGGGGGCTCGAGCGCAAGGGCGACCCGAACGTGTTCCGCAACGCGTCGGGCGGCCCGGGGCTCGAAACGCTGCTGCCCGCGTTCTGGACCGGCTGCGAACAGCATGGCGTCGCGCCGACGCGCGTGGCCGAACTGCTCGCGACGAACCCGGCGCGGCATTTCCTGCTCGATGACCGCAAAGGGTCGCTCGACGTCGGCGCCGATGCGGATTTCGTGATCCTCACGCCGGAACGTTATGCGTTCGATCCGTCGCGCAGCCTGTCGGCTGTGCAGTGGAGCGCATTCGAAGGGATGGAATTCACGGTGCGGATCGCCGCCACGTACTGCCGCGGCGCGCTCGTGTACGACGGCGAGCGCATCGTCAATCCGGCGGGCTCGGGCCGTTTCCTGAAGCCGCACGGCAGCCGGTCGATCGCCACACATCGGGAGCACGCATGAATCCGACGGATTTTCCTTTCCCGCCGCTGAACGCCGAACGCCTGAACGCACGCGTCGAGCAACTGGCGCGCTTCACGCGGCCCGATGTCCCGTGGACGCGCCGTGCGTTCTCGCCGCTCTTCACCGAAGCGCGCGCATGGCTTGCCGCGCAGTTCGCCGAAGCGGGCCTCACCGTGTCGATGGACGCGGGCGGCAACCTGATCGGCCGCCGCGAAGGCAGCGGCCGTTGCACGAAACCGCTCGTCACGGGGTCGCATTGCGACACGGTGGTCGGCGGCGGCCGCTTCGACGGGATCATCGGCGTGCTCGCGGGCATCGAGGTCGCGCATACGCTGAACGAGCAGGGGATCGTGCTCGACCATCCGTTCGAGGTGATCGACTTCCTGTCCGAAGAACCGAGCGACTACGGCATCTCGTGCGTCGGCAGCCGTGCGCTGTCGGGCGTGCTCGACGCCGGCATGCTGCGCGCGACGAATGCCGAAGGCGAAACGCTCGCGGAAGCGCTGCGCCGCATCGGCGGCAATCCGGACGCGCTGCGCGAACCGCTGCGCGCGCCGGGCAGCACCGCAGCGTTCGTCGAATTGCATATCGAGCAAGGCCCGGTACTCGAAACGCGCGGCTTGCCGATCGGCGTCGTGACCAACATCGTCGGCATCCGGCGCGTGCTGATCACCGTGACCGGGCAGCCCGACCATGCTGGCACGACGCCGATGGACATCCGTCGCGACGCGCTCGTCGGTGCCGCGCACGTGATCGAGGCCGCGCATGCGCGCGCGTCGGCGCTGTCGGGCAATCCGCACTATGTCGTCGCGACGATCGGGCGGATCGCGATGACGCCGAACGTGCCGAACGCGGTGCCGGGGCAGGTCGAACTGATGCTCGAAGTGCGCAGCGACAGCGACGCGGTGCTCGACGCGTTCCCCGAGGCGCTGCTGGCCGGTGCGGCCGCGCGGCTCGACGCGTTGCGGTTGAGCGCGCGTGCGGAGCACGTGAGCCGCGCACGGCCGACCGATTGCCAGCCGCTCGTGATGGACGCGGTCGAACAGGCGGCCACGCAGCTCGGCTATCCGAGCATGCGGTTGCCGAGCGGCGCGGGGCACGATGCGGTGTACGTTGCGCCGACCGGGCCGATCGGGATGATCTTCATTCCGTGCCTGGGCGGCCGCAGTCATTGCCCGGAAGAATGGATCGAGCCGCAGCAACTGCTCGACGGCACGCGCGTGCTGTATCAAACGCTCGTCGCGCTCGATCGTTCGCTCGCGGGTGCGGCGTAACGGCGGCCCGGCCGTGCCGCGCGGCGGGGGGGCTACGCCGGCCGCTGTCCTTCGCGCGGCCCGTGCCCCGTCCACCGCTTGAACGCGCGCCGGAAGTTATGCGCGTCGCTGAACCCGACTTCGTGCGCGACGTCCTCGATCGACAGCCGCGGGTTGCTCAGCAGCGTGAACGCGCGCTTCCTGCGGATCGTGTCGATCACCGTCTGATACGACACGCCCTGGTCGGCAAGCCGCCGGCGGAGTGTGCGCTCGCTCATGCACAGCTGCGCGGCGATTTCGGCGAGCGACGGCGCATGCCGCAGGTCGCGCCGCATGATCCGTTCGATCGATTCGAGAAACTCGGTGCCTTCGGGTTCGGGCGGCAGCGCGTCCTGCAGGAATTCGAGCGCCTGGCGATGCGCGAGCGGATCGTGGGTCGCGATCGGGCGGTTGCCGAGCGCCGCGTCGCATGAAAACAGGTTCTGCTCCTGTTCGAACCGCACCGGGCACGGGAACACGCGCGTGTATTGCTCCGCATAGGCCGGCGGCGGGTAGCTGAGATCGACGACCTTCGGCTGGAACGCGGGGCCGACGAGCGAGCGCCCGATCTTCATGAAGCTGCCGAACGCTTCCTCGACGAGGAACGCCTCGATGTCGGGTTCGAGAAAGACGTTGGTCGCGCGGATCGACAGCGTGCGCGCATCCGAGATCACCTCGAAGCGCATCAGCGGCCCCGTGTGGCGCTGCAGTTCCATCCCGACGGAGATCGCATCCTTCAGCGTCGGGCTCGTCAGCATCGCATAGCCGACCAGGCCGATCGACGCGATCGTCTCGCTCGTGCCGAGTTCGAGGCCGAGCGCCCGCCCCGGCGCCATGTCGAGCGCGCGGCGGATCATCGTGCTCGCCTGACGCAGGGAAATCCGGCACGACGGATTCGACAGGTCCGCGACGTCGAAGCCGAGCCCGAGGCACAGCCGCGTGGGGTCGATGCCCAGCTCCTTGCTTGTCTCCGCGAGGCACCGCAACAGATGGACCGGCAGATTCGCCGTCGTATAACGGTCGGTATCGTCCATGGATGCTCCGTATTTTTTTCCATGGATTGTACTCGTCCCGCCTGGCCGGAGACCCGGTGCCTCCCCGGCCACGATCGCCCACATCCGGCGCGGCCCCGCGTCAGAAGTAGTGGCGCAGGCCGACCGTCGCGCCGAGCTGCGTGGTGCTCGTGCTCGGCGACTGCCCGTTCACGCCGACCAGCTGCGCGCCGATCAGGCCGCCGCGATAGATCGCGTAGTCGACTTCCGCGTAGAGCATGCTGCGCTTCGACAGGCTGTAGCCGGCGATCACCTGGAACTGGCGCGCGCGGCCGTCGAAGTCCGGCGTGTAGCCCGACTGCGTGGTCCACCACGCGTTGACGGCGGCCGTGAACGCCGACGTGAACCGGTAGGTCAGCCCCGCGAGCGCCATCTTGCGGCGCCGGAACCCGCCGGGCGTCGACGGATCGGCCACCTGCGCGGGCGAGATGATGCCGAGCGCGGCGAGATCGGTCGAGCTGAACGGGCCGTTCTCGAACGACGTGAAGTCGTTGTCGCGCGCGTTCTCGATATAGCCGGCGTTGACGGTCGCGTTGCCGAGCGTGACGGAGCCGCCGCCGCCATAGATGTCGAATTTCGCGTGCGTGACGTCGTCCCAGGTGCGCATGAACGACGCGCCGACCGTAAACGGCCCCTTGTCCGGCGCGTACGCGATCGCCGCACCGGCCTGGCTGCCGAGCACGCCGCCGCCCGCATGGCCGCCCGGCGCGTACTGCGCGAGCAGGTACAGGCTGCCGAGCTGCGCGCCGTACTGGATCATGTTGCTGGTGCGCGCGCCCGCGAGCATCGTCTGCTCCGGCTTGAACAGGTTGAAGTACGGATCCTGCGGGCCGGCCCACAGGTTCGAGCCGTAGGTCAGCGACACCATCTCGAACGGCACGTTGTACTGGCGGCCGAGCGCGAGCTGGCCGAGCGACGTCGACGTGAGCCCCACGTACGCGACCTGGAAGAAGTTCGGTGAACCGGCCGGCACGATCGCGCCGCTGTTCGGGCCGAAGTGGCTCTCGACGTTGAACTGCGCGGACAGCCCGCCGCCGAGATCCTCCTGGCCCTTGAGGCCCCAGTAGCTTTCCGTCAGGCCGCCGCCGTCGGCCATCGAGATCTTGCGGCCCGTCGACACCGGCGAGCCGTCGGCGCCGTACGACACGCCGTGCGTTTCGTAGCGGATGCCCGCATCGATCACGCCGTACAGCGTCACGTTGCTTTGCGCGTGCGCGCCGGTACCGGCCAGGACCAACATCGCGCAGCACGCGGCGCGAACGCTATCGTGACGATTCATTCTTTTGGACTCCGCATCGACAGGGGGACGGCGGCTCGTACCGCCGGAAACGAATGTAGAAAGCCAAATTTGCGCGGGCCAAGGCCGCGGCGGCCATTCTCATGGTGCGTCGCGGCCACGCCGTGGCGCACTGCGGTCAGGGCGACGGCGACGCGCTGGCCACCGCACCGGGCGCCGCGCGGCGCAACGCGAGCCGCACGAACGGGGCGGCGGCCAGCACGGCCACGCACAGCACGTGGGCGACGCGCGTGCCGCCGAAGCGACCGAGCAGCGCACCGGACAGCGCGGTGCCGATGCCGGCCGCGAAGAACGTGACGACGAGCGTGCGCGCGACCAGCGAGCCGTCCGGGTCGACGTCGGACAGCATGCCGGTGAGGAACGGCACGATCACGAAGAACGCGCTGTTCAGCACGAACTGGCTCAGGAAGTACGCGCTGCCGCTGCGCGTGCTGAAGAACCATTCGATCGACGCGATCATCGCGAGCTGCGCGGCCCAGATCAGCGCGAGGCGGTGTTTGTGGCTGGCCGGATGCGACGGAATCGCCGCGCCGACGAAACCGAGCAGCGACGACACCGACAGCAGTACGCCGATCGTCGTCGGCGACAGCCCCGCACGTTCGCCGACGAAGCCGGCGATCGCCCATTGCGATGCCTGCACGCCGTAGACGAGCGCGGTCACGACCCAGATCGCGATCACCGGCCGCCACGGCAGCGTGCCGGCGCGCACGTGAGTCTGAGCGGGTGCGCTCGCGAACGCGTCGATGCCGCGGATCGCGGGCGCCAGCACGGCGACGACGGCCGCCAGCAGCGCGAACACCCAGTGCCCGAGCCAGCCGGCCGGCATCGCGGAGATCAGCACGAGGATGCCGCCGTTGATGATGCCCGCGAGCAGGTTGATTTGCCCCCACAGGCGGTCGGTCGACGCGCGCTGCGACACGCCGGACGCGACGACGACGAACAGCATCCCCTCGAACAGCCCCGTCATCCCGCGCGCGAGCGCCGCGGACACGATCCCGGGTGCGACCGCGCTGAGCGCCTGCCCGGCGATCGTGCCGACCAGGCCGGCCAGCGTGAACGGCCGCGCGGCGCGCGCGATCCGGTGCGACAGCAGCGCGCAACTGATCGCGATGCCGAGGATCTCGGCGCTGACGAGCGCGGTCGCGGTGCCTTCGTCGAGCCGGAAGCGTGTCATCACGGCCGCGACGAGGAACGGCGACAGGATCAGGCCGTTGGTGGCCGCCGCGAACGCGAGTGCAAGGCGGACGACGGCGCCGGTCGACGGATCGGGGCGCGACTGTGCGGCGGCATGCAGGGTGGCGGTGCTCACGAGGCCTCCTGGTTGGATCGCGGCCGATGTTGTGCGATGCCGGCCGTTTCGTGCATCGGGGGTGTCCCTCGGCGGGCCGGCGTGGCGCGCGCGGTTGAGGCTACGCTCGCGCTGGCGTGTTGCGGCAGCCCGAACAGCGTGCGCAGGTACGGCGTCAGGAAGCGGCCAAGCGGATCCATCCGTTCGCGCAACGCGAGGAAATCGTCCCAGTGCGGGTAGCACGCCGCCAGCTCGGCGGCCTTCATCGCATGCACCTTGCCCCAGTGCGGCCGCCCGCCATGATTGCGGCAGATCGCCTGCACGCCCGAGAAGTACGCGTCGAACGGCATCCCGCGATACTGGTGCACCGAGATGCGCACGCTGTCGCGCCCATAGTCGGGGCTCAGCCAGATGTCGTCGCCGCGCACCCAGCGGTATTCGATCGGGAACATCAGCGGGAAGCTGCGGCGCGCGATGAACGAGCGGATCTCGCGCAGCGCGTCGGCACCGCGCTCGGCCGGCACCGACCATTCCATTTCGTTGAAGCGCACGCGGCGCACCGTCGACAGCATCGCGTAGCTCGCATCCACGTGCCGGCCGGCCGACACGGTCGACGCGCACAGCCGGCTCAGCGCCGGGCACAGCGACGGTACGCGTTTGCCGAGCCCGCACAACGCGCCGAACACCGTGTTCTCGAGGAACGATTCGGACGCGCGGCTTGCCCAGTGCACCGAGTCGGCCGGCTCGTCGGTCATGTCCCACGCCTTGGTCAGCACGGTGTCCGTATGCGGGAACCAGTAGAACTCGAACGATCGGTGCTTCGCGATCAGCGTATCCGCTTGCGCGAGGCAGTCGTCGAGCTGCATGCCGCCGCGCTCGAGGCGCAGCTTGAACGCGGGCACGAGGCGCAGGCCGATCTCGGTCAGCACGCCGAGCGCGCCGAGCCCGATCCGGCCGCCGGCGAACAGCTCGGGATGCGTGTCGGCGCTCGCGCGGATCTCGCTGCCGTCCGCGCACATGAAGGTCAGGCTGTCGATCTGCGTCGACAGGTTGCCGAGCGTGATGCCGGTGCCGTGCGTGCCGGTGCTGGTCGCGCCGGCGATCGACTGCACGTTGATGTCGCCAAGGTTCTCCATCGCGAGGCCGTGCGCGGCGAGCGCCGGGCCCAGCGCCCACAGCCGCGTGCCGGCATGCACGCGTGCGACGCGCCGGTCGCGGTCGACGTCGATCACGCCTTGCATCCCGTCGAGCGACAGGATCACGTCGTCGGTCTGCACGAGCGGCGAGAACGAGTGACCGGCGCCGGCCGCGCGCACGGTGGCGCCGGCTGCCGCCGCATCGCGCAGCACGGCCGCGAGCCCGGCGTGCGACGCAGGCGTCGACACGGTTGCATCAGGACTGCAGACATATCCCGACCAGTTACGCCACATGGCATTGTCTCCGTGGTTGTCGTTTGAATGGGGTGAACGGGTTGATCGGTTGGAACGACGGGCGGCGCGGCCCGCTAGAAGAAGCTCTTGCCTTCGCCGCGATAGGTGGGCGCCTCGCCGACCACGCGGCCGCCACGGATCAGCAGCAGCGTGTTGAAGCGTTCGCACAGCTCGCCGGCTTTCGCGTGGCGAAACAGGATCGGGTCGCCGATCGCCGGTGCGACGCCGTGCGGCACGCGCAGGGGCGTCTGCACTTCGCCCGCGCCTTCGTTGTCGATCAGCGTGCAGCCGGCCGGCAGCCACGGCCGCGGCAGCCGGCTCTTGCCGGCCGGCCCCGACGCGATATAGCCGCCGCCCGAGCAGGTCACGATGCCCGGCTGAGGAATCCGCACGACCGGCAGCGCGAAGCCGGCCGCCGGCTGCGCATGAAATGCCGCGTAGTGATCGAACAGCGCCGGCGCGTAGAGGCCGGAGCCGGCTGCAAGCTCGGTGACCGACGCGTCGCCGAGCGTGCTCTCGATGCTGCCGGTGCCGCCGCCGTTCACGAAGCGCAGCCGGTGGCCTGCCGCCGCGAGCGCCTGCACGGCCGCCTGGCGGCGCGCATTGATCTCGCGTGCCGAGCGGCGTTTCAGGTGGCGTACCAGCGCGTTGCGCGCGCCGTTGCCCGGCTCGGTGTCGGCCACGCCGGCGATCTGTCCTTCGTAACCCATCAGCCCGTCGAGCCGCACGTGCGGGCGCTCGCCGATGCGGTGCGCGAGCGCGAGCACGCCGGCCGCATCGCGCACCGGCGAGCGGTACATGCCGAAGTACAGGCCCGGATACGCGGACGACATGTCGAGGTCGATCGCGAGCGGGATCGTCACGCGTTCGTCGTGCGCGACGCGGTCGATCGCGTCGACCTGCGCGGCATCGTCGACCATCAGCGTGATCGAACGGCCGCGCCGGAGTTGCGCCGCCACCGCGCGCAGGTCGTCGGGCTCGACGGTCGGATACGCGACGACGATGTCGTCGAACCCGCCGTCCGCGAGCCATGCGGCTTCCGCGGCCGAGTAGCACAGCAGCCCCTGCATGAACGGGCCGGCGGCGAGCACCGCGCCGATCAGTTCGCGCGAGCGCACCGACTTCGTCGCGAGCCGGATCGGCAGGCCGCGTGCGCGGCGCTTCAGGTCGGCGAGGTTCGCGTCGAGGCAGTCGAGATTGACGAAGGCGGCAGGCAGCCGGCGGCCCGCGAGCGCGTCGCGATAGGTCGGATAGTCGTGGACGGCGGCGGGTGCGCGATGCGGAAGGTCTGCACGGCTCATGGAACGGGCTCGGCTGGGTGGGGTGGGCGTCGCGCCGACCGTTCGGCGCGTGTCGGAAACCAGCATAGGGCTGGCCAAAATACCGACCAAGCGCTCAGCGGGTCGTTCGACGGGTCTGATCCGGCCATCCGCATCGGCCACGCCGACGCGTGACCGTCGTGCGCCGCGCGGCTGGATCGCTGCTTGCTTGGTGTCGCGACGCACACGGCGCGTACTGGCCCGAACCGCCGCCGCACGGGCGTGGCGCGCGACATCGTGTGCTTGCCCATGCGACGACGAAATGCGTTTCAAACGTCTTGCCGGACGTGGCCGCTGCGAGCAGGTTTAGTGCCTGCGTTCTAGTGCCGCTTTTGACTGCATGCCGGATTCGACCTAGAACCTACTCGCGGATGCACCGGCGAAGAACGGCATGACGTGACGAGGAGGCGACGTGAAGAAGAACAGGGCACTCTGGCGGCGCACGGGCGCGATCGCGGCGATCGGCGTGGCCGTCGTTGCAATCTGGCGATATGAAGCGGCGACACCGGCACAAGCCGCGTCGTCCGACACAACGACCGCGACGGCGAGCGCGCAGCCAGGCGCAGCCGATGCGTTCGGCACCGGCGCGGCGACGCCCGGCCCCGAGGAGCGGCGGCTCGATGTCGATGCGCTGCGCCGCAGCCTTGCAGCGCGCCCCGACGCGGACGCCGAAGTGAAGCGCATCGTCGCGTTCGCACGCTTTCGCGACGAGGTTGCCGCGTATGGGGATCGCCGCAACAGCATGCCGCAAGCCGAGCGCGCCGCACTCGCGCGCCGGATTCTCGACGAACTGCCCGACCATGTCGCGCGCAACGAGATCGTGCCGGTGCAGGCCGAAGCGCTGAGCGCGGCGCTGCTGACCGATACCGAAGCCGACCCCGCGACACGCAGCGCGGCAATCCGGTCGATGCGCGCGCAATGGGACGCCTACTCGCAGCAGACGGTCGGCCCGTCGCCCGCGCAGGACCCGCGCTATCTCTCGTACGAACAGCAGAGCCGCGACGTAGTCCGGCAGGTTCAGGCGAGCATTCCCGATCCCGACCAGCAACAAGCCGTCATCGCGCAGCGCCTGCAGGCGTTGCGGGTCCAGCTGTTCGACGGTGCGTCACCGTCCGGCGTGCACTGAGCGCCGAATCCGCGACGCCGGGACGGAGCCCGGCGGCCGCGTCATGTCCATCGACAAGGAGGGGAGATGTCCACAGCACGAAGCCTGCTGCGCGCGGCCGTTGCCGCACTGCTCGGTTGCGCGGCACTGAACGGCCACGCCGCCGATACGACGATGCCGGATCCGTCGATTCCATACTATTCGTGGTACGAAGTGACGTTGCCGGAGAGTACCGGTGCATCGTGCGGCAACGGCACGCCGATGCGCTTCTACATCAATCGCGCGCAGTCGGACAACCTGCTGTACATGATGGAGCCGGGCGGCGCGTGCTGGGACTACGGCACCTGCACGCAAACGTCGACCGGCGCCGAGGCCGGCCTAGGCGGCTTCAACCCGGACGGCATCCCGCACAACTACATGAACGGCACCGCGAACGAGAGCCTGCTCTCGTCGTTCCTGTCGCCGCTGCTCACGCGGATGGATCTCGCGCACATTCTCGTCGGCGAACCGAAGGTCGAGACGCAGCAGTGGACACAGGTTTTCGTGCCCTATTGCACCGGGGATATCCACATGGGCAGCGCGGTGCGCAACTACACCGCGCCGAGCGGCGACTGGCGGCTGCAGCACTACAGCGGGCTGAAGAACATCCAGGCCGTCGCGCAGTGGCTGACGTCGCACGGCTTCGGCAAGCCGAACCGGCTGCTCGTGTACGGGATGAGCGCGGGCGGCTATGGCACGCTCGCGAACTACGCGACGCTGCGCAACACGCTGCAGCCGCAGGCGCATAGTTCGCTGCTCGACGACGCCGGCACGGTGTTCAACACGCCGTTCGATGCGGACGCGGCCACGCATCCGTCGGTCGGTCTGTACGACCGCGTGCGCACCGAGTGGGGGATGACGGGCCCCGACGGGATGATCACCGTGAACAGCCGGCTGACCAGCCATTTCGATCCGGGCAACATGGGGAGCGCGTACGCGGCGCTGTCGGCGACGTATCCGCACGACCGCTTCGGCTTCTCGAGCTACCAGCGCGACAAGATCATCGCCGCGTATCACTATCGCGCGTTTGTGCCGGCCGTGATCGCGGCGCCCGACGACGCGACGAAGGATTCGCTGTCGCTCGCGATGTTCGACCAGGAGCTGGACGGGCTGAAGCAGACGCTGAACCCGCTGCCGAACTTCGGCTACTTCATGCCGTGGGCGCGCAACGACTTCATCGACAACCACCAGGTGACGGCGGTCAGCTTTACCGGGTCGGGGATCCACGAGAATGGCATCGACGCGGATATCGGCACCTTCGTCGACAACCTGCTGAACCAGCAGGACCCGGCCGATACGCCGGTGATGAAGGCGTTCCGCACGCAGCAGTGGTCGGATTTCACGTTCTCGACGTTTCTCGCGTGGATCGACAGCATCTTCAACCTGACCGGCGAAGCGGGGCCGATCTCGGGGCACCGGGCGTGACGTGAAGCAGCGGTTCGCCCGAGCGGGCGACCGCGATGCAGTGCGGCGGCCGGGTGTCTTGGCCGCTCGCCTGCGTCGATGCGTGGCCGTGCGTGACGGCGCGACGGTGTTACGGCTTCACCACGGCAACCGCCGGCGCACCCGACTCCGTGCTCGCCGCAGCGTTCGACCCGTAGGCCGCTTCGGCGCTCTTGCGCTCGGCCAGCCGCTTGGCGGCCAGGCGTTCCTGCGCGGCGACGATGTCGCCAGGATAGTTGTCGCCATCACCGGCGATCGGCTCGTAACCGACCGACTCGAGGTCGAGCAATTCCTGGCGGACCTGTGCACGCGTGAGCGCCGAGTGCGACGATTGCGCGTACGACGCGGTCGGTGCGGCGAGGAGAACGGTGGCGGTAGCGGCGACGGTGGCGATGGTGACGATGATGGATTTCACGGTTTCCTCAGACGGTTTCGTTGCGGCTCAGCGCGATTGGGGCTGGCTGAACCGACGAGACAAGTTTAGGAACCCGGATCGGCCGGATAAATGCAGATTCCTGTCCAGCTGTGTTCCTGAATCCGTGAAAGTGGGTGATGCGCGGTGTCCGGGATGGCCGGCTCCGGCTTGTATCGGTGGTGCGGAATGCCGATCGATGAGGGGCGCGCAGCCATACCGTCAGGCTGGCTACGCATTCGATGGTCGGCGGGCAGACGCATGCCCGCCCGGCACGGCTAGTCGTCGAAGCGCGGGAAGGCCTGCTGGCGCTTCATGTCCTTCAGCCATTCCCTGACGTTCGCGGGATCGTCGAACTCGCGCAGCGTCAGGTTCAGGTCGTGGATGCTGCGCTGAGTGCCCGCGATGTCGCGCGTGAGCATGCGCATGATGGTATCGGGTGCGACCTTGACCGACGGCGCGATCCCGTAGGTCCGCCGGAATCCGGTCTCGACGTCCTGGATCTCCTGGTCCAGCTCGCGCAGCTGATCTTCCAGGATGCCGTTGTAGCGCGCGAGCCGATCTTCGCCGAGACCGTTGATCGCGTGCCGGTCGATCTGTTCGATCTCCAGTTGCAGCTCCAGCAGTTGCAGGAGCTTGCCGTTCGCGTAAGCGTGGTTGACCCGCTGCATCAGCACGGTCTTGCGTTCCTGTTCCTGCGGATCGGTTTCGCGATCGGGGTGCAGCGCACTCGCCAGCTTCCGGTAGACCTCGCGGATCGAGCGGCTCGCTTCGGCCTGCTCGGCTTCGCGCTTCGCCAGCGCGGCCGATTGGCGGGGCGCTTTCTTGCGTTTGGCGCGTTGTGCCTCGCGGGCCGCGTGCTCGGCCATGTCCCGCGCGAACTGCTCGTCCAGTTCGGCCTGCACGCGCGCCATGAGTGCTTCGGGCGACAGCGCGTCGAGATCGTCTTCCGTTGTCGCGCCAGGCGTCGATGCCGACTCCGGTTCCAGCTCCGGCTCGGCTGCCGAGTTGCTGCCGTGATCGGCCGCGCTGTGCCGGGCGTGGATGGCCTTCAGCTGCGCATCGTCGCTGAAATCGAGCAAGTCGCGCGCCATGTTGGCGATCATCCCGGACAGGGTGTGCTGCTCGGCCTTGCTCAAGCCTTTCTGCAGGTATGCGTCGTCGAGCTGATTGAGCAACCGGATCCGCAGTGCGGTCGACGTCTGTTCGAGCGGCAACAGCTCGTCGACGAATTTCTTCTGGAAGGCCGGCATCGCGGCTTCCCACGCGCCGAGCCGCTCGCGCCGCTTCTCGATCTGCTGGACGAGCGTATTGAATGCTTTCTGGGCTTTCGACAGGCTGGCTGTCTCGTGGCCGGGCGCGATGGCGACCGCTGTTCCGCGACGTGCGGTCATGATGAATCTCCTTCGGCTGCGGCAGGACGCGCCGCAGCGCGGTATTTTAACCGGCCCGGCGTTTCTCCCGTGCCCGACATGGTGCCGCCATTACTGAAACAACTGCCCCTGTCCGGAGATCACGCGTTCGAAATCGTCGCGCAGGAACGGCAGGATCGCGTCGGCGACGGGCTGCAGCTGGCGGCTCAGGTAGAACGCGTAGTCGATCGGCGAGCGCATGGTTTCGAGCGGCTCGGGGCCGGCCGTCGTCATCACGTAGCTGATCCAGCCGCCGCGCTGATACTGCAGCGGCCGGCCCTGCGCCTGGTTGAACTCGTCGGCGATCCGCGCCGCGCGCACGTGCGGCGGCACGTTGCGTTCGTACTCGCGCAGCGGCCGGCGCACGCGCTTGCGGTAGACGAGCTGGTCGTCGAATTCGCCGGCCAGCGTGCGCCGCACGGTGTCGCGGATGAAATCCTGGTACGGCTCGCGGTTGAACACGCGACGGTACAACTCGCGCTGGAACTGCTGCGCGAGCGGCGTCCAGTCGGTGCGCACCGTTTCGAGCCCCTTGAACACGAGATCCTCGCCGCCGTCGGCCGATGCCGCGAGGCCTGCGTAGCGCTTCTTGCTGCCTTCTTCCGCACCGCGCACGGTCGGCATCAGGAAGCGGCGATAGTGCCGCTCGTACTGCAGCTCCAGCGCACTGTCGAGCCCGAAGTGGTCGCGCAGGTGCGCCTGCCACCAGCGGTTCACGTGCTCGACGAGCGCACGGCCCTTGGCACCGGCTTCGTCGTCGTCGTGCGCGCGGCCGAGCCACACGAACGTCGAATCGGTGTCTCCATAGATCACTTCGTAACCCTGCGCTTCGATCAGCTCGCGCGTGCGGTGCATGATCTCGTGCCCACGCATCGTGATCGACGACGCGAGGCGCGGGTCGAAGAAACGGCAGCCTGTCGAGCCGAGCACGCCGTAGAACGAGTTCATGATGATCTTCAGCGCCTGCGACAGCGGCGCGTTGCGCTGCCGCTTCGCATCGTCGCGGCCTTCCCACACGCGGCGCACGATATCGGGCAGGCAGTGCGCGGTGCGCGAAAAACGCGCGCCGAGGAAGCCGGGCACCGATGCGTCGTCGCCGGGATTCGCGAGCCCTTCGATCAGCCCGACCGGATCGATCAGGAACGTGCGGATGATCGACGGATAGAGGCTCTTGTAGTCGAACACGAGCACCGAGTCGTACAGCCCGGGGCGCGAATCCATCACGAAGCCGCCGGGGCTGTTCTGCCCCGTCACGTCGCCGAGGTTCGGCGCGACATAGCCGAGCCGGTGCATGCGCGGCAGGTACAGGTGCGTGAAGGCGGCCACCGACCCGCCGGTGCGATCGGCCGCGAGGCCCGTCACGCTCGCGCGTTCGAGCGCGAAGGAAAGCAGGTCGGCCTTGTCGAAGATGCGTGTGACGAGCTCGCAGTCCTTCAGGTTGTAGCGCGCGAGCGCCGGCTTGTCGTGATCGAAGCGGCGCTGGATCTCGTCCATCCGCTGGTACGGATTGTCGATCGACTTGCCTTCGCCGAGCAGCGCCTGCGACACGTATTCGAGGCTGAACGACGGGAACGTCCACGTCGCGGATTTCAGCATGTCGATGCCGTCGAGGATCAGCCGGCCGGCCGCGCCCGCGAAGAAGTGGTCGGGCTGCTGGCCGTGCGCGCGCCAGTCGAGCACGCCGCCGCCGCGGCCGAGCTTCAACGGGATGCCGTATTGCTCCGAATGCGCATGCAGGATGCGCAGGTCGAACTGCACGAGGTTCCAGCCGATCACCGCATCGGGATCGTGTTCGTCGAACCATTCGTTGAGCCGCGCGAGCATCGCGGGCCGGTTGTCGCAGTAGTCGAGGCGGAAGTCGCTGGCGCGCGCTTCGTCACTGTCGTCCCCGTTCGGCGGGCCGAGCATGTAGACCTGCCGTTGCCCGCAGCCTTCGAGCGCGATCGAATACAGCTCGCCGTGAACGCTGGTTTCGATGTCGAGCGACACGCAGCGCAGCGCCGGGCGATAGCCGGTCGCGGTTTTCAGTTCGGCGCCGGTCAGCGTGCCGTCGCGGCCGGGCTGCCCGCGAAATTCCACGCAGGCCGTGATGAAGCGTTCCATCGCGTAGCGGTCGGGCGGCTGGACGTCGGCTTCGTACACGTCGATGCCGGCCGCCGCGAGGCGTTTCTGCAGCCCGGACAGGTGGCGGTAGCGCTTGCAATAGAGGCCGACGACCGGGCGCTGCCGGAAGTCGCGCAGCGCGAGCGGGCGCAACTCGGCCTCGCGCTCGCCGGCGAGTGCGCGTTCGGCGAGCGCCTGCTGTTCGGCCGGAATGAACGCGACGGCTTCCTGCGGGCGCAACCGCACGCGGCGCGGACCGTGTTCGGTTGCCAGCCAGAACTCGATCTCGATACCGGATGCGGTGTCCCGCCAGTGGCGGGTGAGGATGAAACCCTGCTCGAACGCCGTCAAAACGCTTGCTCGTTGTGGATGCTCAGGCGGCGGATTTTAGCGCTTGGGCGGGTGGTGTGCCGGGATGGGGTGGGCGAGACCGTCCCGGCATCCTGGCCAGTGATCGTATGATTCGGAATCGATTGAACCCATCATGGATCGTTTAATGAAACTCGTGACCGATCGCATCGCACGTGTTGCCGGTTACGTTGTTGCTGTGGCCTGCCTGGCTGGAAACGGGAGCGCGATATTCGCGTCCCCGACACCGAAGGTACTGCCGGCCGCCACGGAAGCCAACTGGATACAGGCGGTCAAGCGGCATCGCACCAAGGATGGCGCGACGGTCGCCGACGTGCTGGCCTATGCGGAAAAAATGCGGCCGCGCATCTTCAAGGCCGGACAATTCGAAGTGGGTTACAACGGCGCGACCGGGGTTGCCAGCTCGGTTTCGATTGGGTACTGGATCGGATCGAAGCGCGCGCCGGACGATGCGTTCGTCGATCTCGGATATTCGATGTCACCCGATGGCCGCGTGATGCCCGTCTCGCCCGACGAGCACACCGCAACGGCACTGGAGAATGGGCGGAAGGCGTTTCTGCGCGCTGTCGACGATGCCTATCGAGACACATGCCGCTCCGATCCCGATCATCCGCCGGCTTGCTGACAGGCATCGTCCATCACCGTCGTCGCACGAACCGGGCGACCTGATACGTGTCGGGTCGCGCGCATTCATCGTGCGCGTCGCGTTCACTTCCAGTACGGGTTCCGCGAGCGCCTGCTGTTCGGCGCGGAATCAGGCAACGGCGAGCCGTTGCGCGACACGCCATTCGGTGCGCGTGGTATCGAACGGCTCGAGCCGCCAGCGTCGCGCGGTGACCGTGTGCCGCTTTTGCGTCACGTATGCGTCGACGGAGAGTTCGAGCGCGTCGTCGTCGACGCGGATGAGCGTGGCGGCCGCGCCCGATCCGTCGGCGAATTCGATCATGGCCGCGTGCGGCTTCGCGGAACGCGGCGCGTCGCTGTCGAAGGTCACGATGCTGCCGGGATACAGGTGCGAATGGGTTGCGCGTAGCAGCAGGGCGGTGGGCAGCCGCGCCATGGGACCATGAAGATCATTTCGCATAGCTGACGGCAGGAAGCCGGGAGTGGAAGGATGCGCTGGCGCAGAAGCAGGAGGCGGAAATATCAAGGCAACCGACGACAGGTGCCGCAGGTTTGCGGGCCGACGATGGTGTATGCCGCTTCGCTCCACCCATGTGAGGCCGTCCATGCGCCGGCATGGCAGAGCCGAAACCACGATTGATAACCATGCGGGGCGCATGTGATACGACGATATATTTTCAATTATCTTTCATGAAAATATCAAAACGATTCCATTCGTTCCATTGCACGGGAATCTTGTAGTCAAGTTTGGTCAAGCTAATGCCACATTTGTCTGAGTGCAAGTTAGAATCGCCCCGGAGAGCCCATGTCATATTAATGACAATAAGTAAGCAAAAAGTAATAAAGGGAAGGGAATGGACGCGCAAGATATCGTGAGGGCGCTTCAGGGCGGATTACTTCAACAAGACCGTCTGCTGAAACTCGACACCCCGCTTGGTTCCAATGTGCTGCTGCCACAACGTGTGGCAGGCTGGTCTCGCATCGGACGGCACTATGACTTCACGCTCGATGTGCTGTCGACGCGCAGCGATCTCAAACTGAAGAAGCTGATTGGGCAACCTATTACCCTGTGGACTCAACAGGCGGACAGGTCTTACCTTCCCCGGCACGGCTACGTCTATTCGATACGCAGGCTGGGAGCGGAAGGTGGGCTGACCAGTTACCAGATCGGGTTCGCATCGTGGATGAATTTTCTTAAGTTTCGTCGAGATCAACGGATCTGGCAGGATAAGCCGGTCGATGAAATTCTCAGCGATGTATTTAATGCACATCCGCAGGCGAAAGGCCGCTTCAAGTTCGCACTATCAAAGCCGCTACCGCCACGATCGTATTGCACACAGTACGAGGATGACTGGAACTTCGTTCACCGACTAATGGAAGCCGAAGGGCTGTTCGGCGTCTGGTCGCAGGCTGCCGACGGAAAGTCGCACATGCTGACGGTTACCGATCACGTGGACACGTGTGAGCCGCTTGCTCCTCAGGTGGTTCAGTTCTCGCGTGACGGTGCAAACAGCGAGGCAGACGCTCTGATTCACTGGTCTGGAGTGCGAAACCTGCATAGCGCCGCACTGACGACGCGTACCTTTGACTACAAAAATCCAGCCTCCCTCGGAAATCCAAAGGGCACGAATGTACCGACGGTGTTGCCCGAATTGCCCGAACAGCTGGAGATGTATGAGTACACCGGTCCTTATACCTATTTGAAGCAGGATCGGGGTGATCACCTCACGAAAGTGCGCATGGAGGAGTGGGAGTCGAGTGCCAAGCGGTTCTACGGTACGGGTGGCCTCCGCGCGGCCGATGCGGGAAGAGGGTTCGAACTTGCCGGACATCCGGAGCATGATCGAGATTCGGCCGAGCGGCGTGAATTTGTGATCATCGAAACGGTGTGGTTGATCGAGAACAACCTCCCGGGCTCGAGCCATCACGCGAAATTTCCTCATGGTCTGCAGAGTCGGCTGGCTGAGGCAATGGAGAGCCAGCACGGCGGAAACGCATCGATCGTCGTGCACGATGATGGCGCCAAAGGCTTCTTTCTTGTCGAGATCGAGGCGCAAAGAAAGTCCGTTCCGTATCGCAGCCCGTTCGAACACCACAAACCGGTCATGCAGATGCAGACGGCGACGGTGGTTGGTCCGCAAGGTCAGGAGATTTATACGGATGAACTGGGGCGAGTGAAGGTGCAGTTTCACTGGGACCGGATCGGACAACGTGACGAGCGCAGTTCCTGCTGGGTGCGAGTTGCGCAGCCGTGGTCCAGCGCACAATTCGGCGGTATCCAGTTACCGAGAATCGGCGACGAGGTCGTCGTACCGTTTTTCGACGGTGACCCTGACAGGCCGGTGATCACGGCGCGTGTGGGGAACGGAACGAATCGGCCGCAGTGGAATCTGCCCGATCAACATGCACTGTCGGGTTTCGTCAGCAAGGAGATCGGTGGTGCGCAGAATAACGTCTGGCTGAAGGACGACACAGCGGGACAAGTGCAAACCCAGATTCGGAGCGATCACCTCGAGTCCGGCTTGCATCTGGGCTATCTGACACGGGTGAGCGAACCGGCCGGGCGCGGCGAGAAGCGTGGTGAAGGCGCGGAATTACGGACGGACGGTCATGCTGCAGTGCGCGGTGCGCGTGGCTTGCTGTTATCGAGCCATCCACGCTCAGGCGCAACCGGCGACGCGCTCAGTGTCGATGAGGTGAATCTTCAACTGGCGAACGCCCAGGATACGGCGGTTAGCCTCGCGCAGTCGGCACAGTCGGCGGGAGCGCAAGACGGTGAGCAAAAGTCCGTTGCCAATTCCCTGAAGATACAGGCCAAAGACGTCCAGGGTGGCGGTGCGCTCAAACAATTCGAGAAGCCTCATCTTGTACTGGGTAGCCCCGCGGGTGTTGTTGCCAGTACGCCGGAAAACATCCATCTCAGCAGCGGGAAAACAACAGCGGTTACGACTGGCGAGCACGTTTCGCTGAGCACGGGCGGCGGCTTTTTCGCCAGTGCGCGAAAGGCGTTGCGCTTGTTCGTAGCCGAAGCAGGCATGCGGCTTGTTGCGGCTGCTGGCGATATCGATGTGAAGACGCTGAAGGACAGTATCAATCTGCTTGCGAAGCTGAATGTGACGGTGACCGCCAGCAAGATCACCATCAGTGCGCAGCAGGAGGTCGAGATCAACGGCGGCGGTAGCTATACGCGGTGGACGTCCGGGCAGATCAAGCACGGAACCTCCGGTGGTTTCGAAGTGCATTCTGCAAACCGGGCATTTGTCGGGCCGGACAGCGTGAGCACACCGAACATACCCGCGTTACCGCCGGAGAAGGAGCAGCTTCACTTCGCATTGGGTGCGTTGCCGGGTGAGGCACATCAGTATGTGAGCGAGCCGTACGAGTTGTACAAAGGTGGCGCAAAGATTGATGAAGGTGTCACGGATGAATTTGGCCGAGTGATCGTGAAGGACCACCAGCCCGGTACACCCGCCTATCAGGTCAAGCTTGCCAATGGCGGGCAGTTCGATCTGCGAGTGAAGGATGCGTTGCAGGGCGACCCCGATCATGCGGACCAGCGAAGCAATCGCGGCGAACGCTTGGCGTGATCTCGATATCGACGCACATCAAACAACAAGGAAAAGAACGTGGCACAGCTTCCTCTCGAATCCCATAACGCGGTAGACGTCGCTGTCGATGAAGCGGGCCGTGCAGCGCAGGGTACTGTTCAGTGGCTGCTTGAAAAAAATGTCGACGAAGATGTCAAGCCGACCTTGGGCAACGATCTGAAGTTCTTCGTCTGTGGTGAGGAGGGGTTCAGGTCGATAGCGACAGACCTGATGGGTGCGCAGGGAACGGTCGACATTTGCTGCTGGGGGTTCGATCCTGGAATGGAGATCTGGCGTGGTGCCGAGTCCCCGAAGGGCATTGGCGTCCCGAAGGTTGACGGAAAGCCCTATTCCCCCACGCCTGCCGACGGTCTCTGGCCGCGCGGGATTGTGTACGGGGCACTGTTGGAGGAGATCACTCAGCGGAAAGACAATCCTGTCACGGTGCGGTTGCTGATTTGGTTCGATCCCAGAGGCTCGCGCAAGCAGAACAGCATGCCGGGATTCACGGATGTCCCTGTCTCGGGCTGGACCAGTCCGATTCAGAAGACCGTGCAGCAGGAGGCGCCTTACGCGAATGCGAAGCGGACTCAATGGTGCATTGACTGGTGGAAACGCAACTTGCCCGATGGTGAAAGCAAGCGTAGCGGCATCCTGACGCAGAATCAGCGGCTACGGATTGTTCTGCGCAGTATTTCAAGCAAGGACGTCATATCGTTGATGACGGCTCCGCTGAAGGAGGAGGACGAGCCCAGCACTCACAGTGATAAGGGTGACTGGGGCTATGTGGATGAAAAGAACCTCCTTGAGGACTACGCGACCCACCATCAGAAGCCTATCCTGATTGATTATGCTCAACCCTACGAAGGAAAGAATGCAGTCGGTTACGTGATGGGGTTGAATTCAGTCACGGACTACTGGGACAGGACGGCACACGAAATCGACGATCCGCTCAGGGAGGCATGGGTTCCATCGTATGTCAACGACGAGCACAAGCACGAGCAGGAGACACAGGACCCGACCGGCCCCCTGAGCACCGCACCCTACAAGCAGGTGAATCCATACCAGGACTATGCCACTCGGATAGTCGGGAAGGCACTGAAGCGACTGCATCAGAATTTCGAGCGCGGCTGGAACGTGTTTGCTCCTCCAGCTTGGCAGACGACGGAACTGAAAGCGCTTCCGGCCGGCATCACCAGTCTGCCGGATGATCCTGCATACAGGGTGCAAATCGTACGGACGCAACCGCACGAGCATGAGAAAACAATCAAGAGTCTTTACTATCAGGCAAGCAGTTTCGCGCGCAACTACATTTACATGGAGAACCAGTATTTCTTCTATCCGGAATTCGCACGCTATCTGAAGTTGCAACGCAAGAATTTCCACGATGCCTGGGAGAAGTTGGCGAACAAACCGCAACAGGACGCGCCGGTGTTGCATCTGTTTGTGGTGACGCCGCACCCGCAGGACCCGGGGATGATTCCGCGCACCTACGACATGATGGCCGAACTGGGACATGGCGATGCCATGAAGGGGCAGCACGACCTTGTCGTAGCGGGTAAAACGAAGCAACAGTATAAGGATCGCGAAGGTAAAAACACCTTCCATCCGCAAAGCTGGAAAGAGCTTGCGGAAACGATCGGCTTAAAGGTCAGTATCGCCCGGTTGCGCACCAGCGGCATGGTGGGCGGTCAGATGGCCTACCGTGAGATCTATATCCATTCGAAGCTCATGATCATTGACGACGTTTTCGTCACGTTGGGCAGCGCAAACATGAACCAGCGCAGCATGTCCGTGGACAGCGAAATCAACTTTGGCGCGACGGGTTTGGATTGGGCATCGAAACTGCGGGGGCGGGTGTTTCCTTTGCTCTCGGGTGGCGCCACCCAGGGTAGCGGAGATCGGGACCAGGTGCCCGTGGTCTATGATGACTGGGAGAAGCGCATGCATGAAAATCTGATTGCCAAGATGAAGGGGAACCCCATGCAAGGATTCATTCTTCCATTCGAAGATCGTCGAGCCAATACCATACTGCACGCTCAGATAGATCCGCCCCCGTCTTCCGACATCCCTAGAACTGTTTGATCGGGATTGCCTGATGCCGATTGCCGTTATCTACCGATTCATTTTCGTTATCCTGTGCCTGTCCAGTCTGAGCGTGCGGGCCGGGGAATTGTCTTCATCGACCGTCAAATCAACTGCTGCCATGTCTGATCTTCCGCGCTACGAAAAGCTGCCTCTGTTCAATCCGCATCGAAAGAGCTTTGCGTGTGTTTATCAGGATCAGCATGTACCGCCAATCGATCCTCAGGCCGAGCTATGGTTCCAGCAGGCTCTCGCGCTCGACAACCCGGATGTCTACTACGAGAAACGCGACTATCCGAAGATCTATCAGCTCTACGTTCAGGCGGCCGATCGTGGGCACTGGAAAGCGATGCTTAACCTCGCGTCCCTGATCCTGAGCGATTATCCCGGCGTGCCCCAGCATGACCCGGAAGCCGCTATCGGGTGGGTCGAGAAAGCGATGCGGTTGGGCGTGCCCGATGCCTTCGACATGATGGGTACCTATCACCAGAACGGGTTGGTGAAGGGAGGCGATGCGACCAGTGCCTATGCATTCTTTCAACGTGCCGCAGATATGGGCAGTCCTTCGGCCCAAACGTTCCTCGGCTTCAAGATGAGCGGCAGCTACGACAGTCCGGACGGCGAATTCTGGGGAAACGCGACTATTGGTATGGAAATGCTCCAATGTGCGCTCGCTCAAGGGTATGGCGATGCCGCTTACGATTTGGGGGGCTTGTATAAAGGAACGACGCCTGAGTCAAAGCTTCGGGCACTTAAGGTCCTGCACGAGGGTGTCAAGCTGGGATGCGCAAAGTGTGCCAAAGATCTGGCATCCGAGTTTCGCGGATTCGATCTGACCAGTGGCAATAATCTTGTAGGTCACATCGATACAGCACGCGCTGATCGCTATTTCAGGTTGGGTGAGGCACTGGAGCATGCTCAAGGTCGCCTGAAGCTGCCAAATCTGGACAAAATTCTCCCACTGCCGCCAGCATCACTTCCCAAGTGGGACGGGAACGCGAAAACATTGATCGATGCGGCCAAGCCCGTCAGCTCGCCAGCACCATTGATTAAAAGCAGCGCGGGGGAAGGGCGCTCATTCGTTCCCGATGGGCACGCGGTTGCTGCAGTCGATAGCAGCACACTGGCAGTGACCGGTAACCAATCTGTTCCCAAGGCCGGCTACTGGCTGGCGCTGTATGGCTCGTCGACGCAACCGGACGCACGGTTGGTTGCCCGCTCAGGGCTTCCCGAACGCTACGAAGCAGGTGAGCGGTTCGAAGCGCCTTCTCACGACTGGCTGTCGCCGGATCGCGTGCAATGGTATTACCTCGGTGAGGCATACCGCCTCCCGCCGCAGCGCGCAGATTTTCTGGCGAACCTGATTGGCGCGGGGCTGCTGCGCGAGATCCCGCCGTCGTCGGCAACACAGCAATGCAATGGAACTCGTGATTGTCCTAAAACCGGAATATGGGAAGGCCGCGTTGCAGTCGACCACCCGATGGCGGTGTTGTACAACCGCTGGGACCAACAGGCATTCGTCGAGAAGGGGCAGGCATTTCCCCTTGCCGGGAATCGCTTCATTGAAGTCGCCGCGAGGGATGTGCAATGGACGTATCTGGGTAGTCCGAATGCAGATGCCGGGGTGGCGGGCGTCTATGCAATCAGCCTGTAAATATAGTACGTAGCCCTGTACCCGACTCGGAGAAATTGATGGTTCGTCAGGTCATTGTGGTTGGTGACACGCTCGCACCTCACGGCGGCACCGTTGTTACGGGTTCAAACACCGACATCGTGGACGGCAAGCCGATCTCTCGCAAGGGTGACACTGTCGAGTGCAGCGAGCACGGTACGCAAACCATTTCGGAAGGTGATGGAACGGGCATGATCAGCGGTAGCCCGGTCGCTTTGCATGGGCATCGCGTAACCTGTGGTTGCACACTGGTAAGCCGGAATGCGACGTTGTCGATGCCTTGAGCAGGTCAACCGTATTCGCGATTCCAGCCAGTGCGCTGGAATCGATTCGAATTCATTCTCGAGTCGCCGGAACGGGATACACCATTTCGGTGTGGCGCAGCGTGCTACGTCGGTCCTCTAGCCTGTCAATTCAGGTGAGGTGTCATACCGCTAATTGGCTACGTTAATAATCGCTGAACAATAAGTTTGCTGACAGGCCCGGTTTTGGCGATAGCTCCGATAGACGAAGAGATATCCGTGCCAGGTTTCGTTGCGTCACTGTCTAAAGTGGCATTTGCGTAGATGCGTGTTGATCTGGTGAGCCGGACAGCCGCAAGCATGCTACCGCATGGCCCGATATTTCATTCACCCCGGACACCCCATGACCTCACAACCCCGGCAAATCTCGCTACCCGGTACCGCCGCGCTCATCGCGGCGGTCATCAACATGGTGCCGTTTCTGATCGGCCTCTACGTATGGACGACGAAGTCTTCGCCGTCCGTGAGCATGCTGGCCGTGCAACTGTCCAGTTTCCTCGGGAGCGTGGTGTTTCGAACCGGCCTGGTGTTCCTGATTGTTCGATGGCACGGAGAGAAGCGGGATCAGCTTGCGTTCCGGCGCCCGGTGTTGCCGCTGGCGGCCTATGGGTTATGCCTGCTGGTTTGGCAGGCCGCACAGGTACTGGTATTCCAGGCGCTGGTGAGAATGTTGAGCGGCGGTGCCCTCAGCCTCACGCACATCGTGACGCTCCTCGCCCCGCTGACTGCCGCCCTCTATGCGCTCGTGGCCTGGCTTGCGTGGCGGTTCGTCACGCACCTGTTCCGCAGCGAGGCGTTGCACGGGGTACCGCGTGGCCATGCCCGGTGGCGCATTGCGGGTCTCGCGGCCTGGCTGTTTGCCAGCGTGTTGCTGATCTTCATGCCGCAAGCCGTGGTGATGTTGCTCGACCACTTTGACGATAACCTCAAGCTCGTGATGCTGAACTTCGTCGGCGGTATTGTCGTTCCCGCCGCGGTCGTCTTCGCAGGAGCGGTGTTCGGCCTGCCGCGTGATCTCGGCCGACTGCACGTCCGGCGTTTGCTGGCGGCGTCGCTCGCGTCGATGGTTTCCGTCCTGCTGCTGGCGTACGGAGTGCTGCGCATGCTGGGCGACGTGCTCGGGATAGCCAGTTTGATGTCCGGCATGATGCCGGTCGTTGTTCTTGCCGTAACCGGTGTGGCTTACTGGGTGTGGTTCCGTGTGTTCTATGCCGCCGCTCGCCGCGAGACTGTTGAAACGTCTGGAGGCATGCCGTCGGCATGAAAGCCGCAAGCGGATGGTTCCGCCTGCATCTTCGCTACCTCGATGCTCGAATGCGCTCTTGCGCAAGGTGACGGCGATGCGGCGGAAGAACCGGGCTTTGCCCATGAGCGGCCTCAAACGGCGGAGGCAAAGCGTCGCGCATTGGTGATGGTTCACGAAGGCGTCAGGCCGGGCAAGGTTCTCCTGTTGCCACCCGCGCTCCTGCCCAAGCGGGACGGGAATACGAAAACATTGATCGACACCGTGCCAATCGCGAACCGGCAAACCTGAAACGACACGATGTAAAGAGCGAATCAGGCAGATGACACGCGACGCAGCGTTTCGGGCGCGGCTGGTGACGGCTGCCGGCCAGCGCCAGCGTCATCGCCCTTCGACTGCAGTCCCGGCATCATGCCGACGACAAAGTCGATGAACGCTCTTACCTTGGCCGGCACGTGATTCCGGCTCGGATAGTAGACGTAAAGCGGGAACGTCTCGTCGCACCAGTCCGTCAGCACAGGCTCCAGCGTGCCCGCCCGCAGGTGGGTGTCGATCCCGAGGTCGATTATCTGCGCGATCCCGTAGCCTGCAAGGCAGGCACCGATCTTGGTTCCCGCATCCGTGACCATCAGCTTCCCGTTGACGGCCACCTTCACTTTCTCGCTGTCACGCCAGAACTCCCAATCGAAGGGCCTGCCGGTCGCCGGATCGATGGCCAGGATGCATTCATGGCCATCGTCGACCAGATCCTGCGGCGACCTTGGCCGGCCGCGTTGTTCCAGGTACGACGGCGAGGCCACGGTCAGGACCCGCGGACTGTACAGCCTGCGACAGATCAGGGTTGAAACGGTTGGTGGTCCGAATCGGATGGCGAGATCGAATCCATCGCTGATCAGGTCCGGGAGGTCGTTCCGGGTCTCCAGCTTCACGTGTAGCGCAGGGTGGTCCTTCATGAACTGGGCCAGCTCCGGCGCGAGCACCAGGCGGGCGAACACGGCATCGCACGCCACACGGAGCGTTCCGTTGACGATCGAGGTCTGGTGAGAGGCGCCGGCGGTCGCCTCTTCAATCCCCTGGAGTAACGGCAGCACCTTGGACAGCAGCGCATGGCCGGCGTCCGTCACTTCGACGTGCCGGCTGGTGCGATGCACGAGCTTCGCGCGCAGGCGGTCCTCCAGTCGCTGGATAGCGCGACTGACTGCCGGCTGGGTCTTGCCCAGACGCGATGCCGCACGGCCGAAGCTCCCGGATTCGGCGATGGCTGCCAGAACGAGCAAGCCGCTGACGAGCCCTCCATCGAGGTCTTCCATGATCCATGTGTTCCTGTAATGGCAGCGATAACCGGGTCGCCGTAGCCGAGGGCGGGGAGGATCGCTCACTATACGAGCCGTTCACTATCGAGGAAAGCCAGCCATGACCCAGACCCAAGCCGTCACCGCTTTGATCGACGATTATTTCAATTTGGCTTATGAGCCGAAGAGTCGTGACTTCGACACGATCTTTCACCCGAGCTGCCTGATTCAGTGGGTGGATGAAGGCCAGTTGCGCACCCTGTCGTCGCAGGAGTATGCGGCGTTGATCAACGGCAGGCAGAGTCCCCGATCGACCGGCGCGCCCAGGGATGAGGCGATCCTTTCGATGGCGCATGTCTCGGACGGCCTTTCAACGGCTACGGTGCGGGTTCGGATCGGAAACAAGCTGTTCAACGATCACTTCGTCATGCATAAGATCGAGGGAAGCTGGCTGATCGCTACCAAGGCATCCGCGGTAGTGCGTACGTTCGACTGAAGTGCTGCGCGACGGATGCGCATCAATGTCCGGATTCGTGATTGCGCGACAGCATGCACGAAAACGCCGACAAACGAAAAAAGACGGTCAGTACGGCGCACGGTAGCCGTCGGCGCGGATGCGCCGGCGACACCGCCCGCTACGCCTACACCCACGCAACATCCTGCTTCAAATGCTCCACCCGCTGCGGCCGCTGATACAGATAGCCCTGCGCATACTGAATCCCGACCGTATGCAGCGCGCGATGCTGCACTTCGGTCTCCACACCTTCCGCGATGATCTTCAGGTCGTAGTGATGCGCGACGGACGCGATCCCTTCGATCAACCCGGCATTTCCGCCGTTCAGTTGCGACACGAACTGGCGATCGATCTTCACGTAGTCGAACGGAAAGCGCGACAGCAAGTCGAGATTGCTGTGATGCGTGCCGAAATCGTCGATCGCGAACTTCGCGCCTTTTGCGCGCAGCGCATGGAAGATCGCGGTGGTCCGCGCGTTCTTCTCGAGCAGGATGCGCTCGGTCACTTCGAGCACCAGCGTAAAGCCCGGCGGCAGCGCGCGGATCGCTTCCTCGACGACGGACACGAACCGCGTGCGCTCGAGATCCTTCGGCGCGATGTTGATGGCGATGCGCAGCGGCACGGATGGCGTCAGCGCGGACAGTTCCGACACGGCTGTCCGCAGCACGAATTCGGTCACTTTCGGCAATACCGCACTCGACTCAACCTGCGGGATGAACACGGCCGGGCTGATGGCCCCCCACTTGGGATGCTGCCAGCGCAGCAGCGCCTCGACGCCGACGGTCCTGCGCGTCTCGACATCGACGATCGGCTGGTACACGACATGGAGCTCGTCGCGCCTGAGCGCGTTGCGCACGGCCTTCAGCAGCAGCCGGCGCGGTGCCATCGCCAGCAGGTAGGCCGCCATCACGAGGCCGTCCGCCAGCAGCACGATCGTGATGCCGATCAGCCGATAGTGCTGCCGGATCTGCGACGCATAGTGCGCGGAGGCGGCCACCCGCACCGTGAACGGCCAGCGGGGCGACACGATCGTGCTTCCGCCGGTGGGTTCCGTGGCCGACTCCGGTGAAAACTTCCCGTACTGATCGAGATGGCCCGAACCGGCGATCGACAGCGTCGCGGTTTCGGTCCCGTAGCGGGCGCCGTGTGCGAGCGCGTCGGCCACGTAGTCGCCTTCGATCAGGTAGAGCACACCCGCGCCGGGCGCGGTGGCATAGAACACGGGCAGTACCGGAATGCCCTGCTGGAACGGCGTCTGGCGCAGCAGCGTGACGAGCGTCGATCCCGGTTCCGGCTCGTGGGTGTACGCGCCGAGCGGCAAGTCGATCGCCCCCAGCGCCGATGAGCACATGACGCGGCCGTCGTGCACCAGCGCGACCGCACGCAGGTAGCGCAGCCGTGTGCCGATCTCGGCGAGCGTCCGGAAGACCGTTGCGCACGGCCGCCCGACGAGTGCCGTCAGTTCGTCCACATGCCGCAGGCGCGCACCGTCGAGGATGCGGTCCACCGAGGCCGCGATATCGGTCGCGACCACGTGTTCATGCTCGGTGACGGTGTCGCGCGCGTAGCGGTCGGCAAGCACGAGCGCGCATGCCGGCACGAGCACGCAAACGATTACGGCGACGAAAAAGACGATTCGCGGCCACGCACCGCTGTGCTGGAAAACTGCCTTCGAGCCTGGCGTGAACGCCGACATTCCCGCGGTCGCCTTTGGTGTTGTTTGCAGAGAGAGGCAAGTCGAACCGGTCGGCACACGAACGGCGCGCACGCGTCATCCCAGGGGGCGGGCGATGCGTTGTGCGCGCCGGTATCGCGGCGATGCGATCGATTCTACGGTCGCGACGGGTATATGCGGCAGCCCCGTTGCAATCGGCCATTTATTTCGGAGGCTTGCCTCTATAAACATGTGCATAGGGCGCATGTATATTGACGTAGCACACCGAAAAAAACCCCGGCCGCATGGTCTTGCGGCCGGGACGAAAAACACCGTCTCTTGGCACGAGGATGGTGCGCGGCAAGTATAAGATGTGAAGAGAGATTACGAAATATTGTTATTCAACTATTGGTGTAATTTTGTCATTGTGTCTCGACAGGAAACATTCTTTCGGGATGCTGTCTTCGTCGACCTGCCGGCGGCCGGTGATCGGTCGCCGCGCGAGTCGGTCGCGCGTCTCGCCGGAGCTTCGGGATGGCAGAAAATACCGTGCCCACGGTCATCGTGACCGATGGTGCAGCCGCAGCCGACGGCGGTTCGCTGTGGATCCGGATCGACGTGAACGGGCAGGCCCGCAATTACGCGCTCGACCGCGCGCTCGCTTCACGCGGGACGCCGCGCTACAACACCATCAGTGGCGCACATGGGCCGCTTTCGAAAGGTGAACGAAAGGAATTGCTCGTGCTGCTGCGCAGCATTGCGGACCCTGCGATGTGGGCCGGCATGGTCGGCACGTTCGTGCAGGTGCTGCAGGCGTCTGAAGGTGAGTGAACGATACGGTGCCGGCGCGTCGCGCGGGCCGCGATTCAGAAATCGTTGCGCATCTTGCGCAGCAGGTCACCGCCCGATTGGTGCGTGTCCACTGCGGTGAGCACATCGGTCAGGAACCACGGCAGGTTCAGCTGCGTATTGGAATCGCTGACGCATACGCGGATCGGCGGCGCCTTCGATGGCGAGCGGGTGTCGTGTGTGGCATCGCGGGACGGCACGCAGTTTTTTGCGTGCGCTTGAACGGGAGCCGGTTCGGCGCTGCCGGATGGTGCACCGGCGGCGGCCGGCAAGCTGACGGCGGTCAGCAGGGTCAGGACAGCGGCAATCGCGATGCGTTTCATGGGATTCTCCGGCGATGCTCGTTCGACCGCGCGAGCGGACGCGAGTTCGTCGACGGCACGCATGCGCGCCGCGCTCAGCCGCGCGCGACGTTCGCGGCCCGCGCAGGTTGCCGGCTGCGCCACTGCTGTGGCGATTCGCCGGTCCAGCGCCGAAAGGCGCGCGTAAATGCGCTGTGCTCCGAATAGCCGAGCAGCCAGGCGACTTCCGCGAGTGTCAGCCGCGGATCGTTCAGGTGGTCGATCGCGAGCCGCCGCCGCGTGTCCTCGCGCAGTATCCGGAAGTTGAGCCCGAGTTCGGCAAGCCGACGATGCAGCGTGCGCGACGAGACATGCAGGTCCGCGGCAATCTGTTCGATGCTCGCTTCGCCCTGCGTCAGCAGGCGCGCAACGGCTTCGCGCACCGACTGTTCGAGATCGTCCGTCTGCCGCAGTTCGGCAAGCAGCGCGCTGGCCTGGCGTTCCATCATCTGCAGCAGCGCATCATCCGGTTGGCGCAGCGGTTGCGTGAGCAGGTGCAACGGGAACGCGAGGCGGTTCACCGGCTGGCCGAACCGCACTGCGCAGCCGAAATAGTCGACGTACGGCTGTTCGTCGGCGGGTGACGGATGCACGAAGCAGACCTCGTCGGGCCCGTGACGCGTGCCGGTGATATTGCGCGCGAACTGGACGATGGCCGTGAGCGCCACTTCGTCGACGAGCGGGCCGAGCGGCTCGGGCGCGTCGTGCCATTCGATCGCGACCGATGTCGCCTCGACCCGTACTTCCATGCGCGCGACGTTCGCGATCAGGTGTTCGTATTGCTGCCAGCGTGCGAGTGCGGCGCCGGCATCGCGACAGGCATGCAACGCATAGCCAAGCGCACCGAGGTGTGCAGGCGTGATGCGCTGGCCGACATGCAGGCCGAGCAGCGGATCGTCGAGCGCGCGCACCGCGCATTCGAGCAGGCGCCGCCAGTGCGCGCTCGCGTACAGCGTGAGCCCGCGATCGTCCTCGGGTGGCCGCGCCTCGCCGAGTACACGTGCGGCATCCTTGCCCTGCTCGGACAGATAGTCGAACAGCAGCCGCACGTAGGTGCTCGAGTAGTAGACGCGCTGCGTCGATAGCGAGGAGGCGGCGGGCATGGCGGAAAGTGTCAAGTAATCGTCGGCAAGTGTCAACGCGGGTCGACCCGTGCGCGACCATACTGCCGGTCAGTTCTTGATCGAGGCCGCGAACATGCCGACCGAGTTGATGACGTGGCTCCATGCGTTCCTGGGTAACGACGTGGACTGGAAGCAGGTGCTGCTGATCGGCATGACGCCGGTCTTCCTGATCGCGTTCGCGATCGAATACGCGGTGATGACCGGGCGCGGCCGCCGCGAGCCGTTTCGCTGGAAGGAGATCGTCGCGAACCTGTCGCTCGGCGCGGGTTATCAGGTGGCCGAGACCGTGATGGGGCTGCTGTTCACGGGCGCGATCTTCGCGTGGGTGTACCGGCACCGCCTGTTAGACGTGCCGGTGAACGGCCTCACGATCGTGCCGATCTTCGTCGTCGTGGAATTCTGCTACTACTGGTTTCATCGCACGTCGCACCGCGTGCGCTGGTTCTGGGCCGCGCACGTGCCGCATCACAGCGGCGAAGTGATGAACTTCACGACGGCGATGCGGCAGTCGCTGCTGAACGCGTTCGTCGGCGTGTTCGTGTTCTACCTGCCGCCGGTGTGGCTCGGCATTCCGCCCGCGGTCGTGTTGTTCCTGCTCGCGGTCGATCTCGCATACCAGTACTTCGTGCATACCGAGGCGATCGGACGGTTGCCGCGCTGGTTCGAGTACGTGTTCGACACGCCGTCGAACCATCGCGCGCATCACGGCCGCAATCCGCGTTACATCGACAGGAACTACGGCGGCGTGCTGATCATCTTCGATCGCCTGTTCGGCACGTATGTCGAGGAGACGGAGCCGGTCGACTACGGGATCACGCAGCAGATTCGTTCGTACAACTTCCTGGTGCTGAACCTGCATGAATTCGTCGACATGTGGCGCGACGTGTTCGCACCCGGTCCCGTCGTGCAACGGCTGAAACACCTGTGGATGCCGCCGGAATGGGAGCGGCCGGGGCATCAGCCGATTCATACGTGGAGTGTCGAGCGCAAGGGCGAGGAGGAAGCCGCGGCAGCATCGCGTGCCATGCCTGACGAGGGGGCGCCGGCGCACGGGCGCAAGATCGTACAAGCCACGGGGACGCGATCCGGCTAACCTGCGTGTTTTCCTCGGCGAAAGGCACGGCAGGCAATGACGAAGAAAGTATTCTGGGACGATCCCTACCGGACGACGCTGGATACCGTCGTCAGCCACGTCGACGGCGACCGCGTGCAGGTGGACGAAACCATCTTCTTTGCGTTTTCGGGCGGGCAGGAAAGCGACGCGGGGTCACTGGGCGGCTATCCGGTCATCCGGGCCGACAAGCAGGGCCTCGACATCGTCTATACGCTGCCGCACGATCATTCGCTGAGCGTCGGCGATCGCGTGACCTGGCACATCGACTGGGCACGGCGGTACCGGCTGATGCGTCTGCATTTCGCGGCAGAAATGGTGCTGCAGCTGGTCTATCGGCTCAGGCCCGGTATCGAGCGTATCGGTGCGCATATCGGGCAGGACAAGGCGCGCATCGACTTCGCGAGCGACACGAGCGTGGCGCCGCTGTTTCCCGAGATCGAATCGGCCGCGGCCGATCTGTCGAAGCGCGACCTGCGCATCGTGACCGACTTCAGCGATGTCGACGCGCAACGCAGGTTCTGGACGGTTGATGGCTTCGCGACGATGGCGTGCGGCGGCACGCATCCGGCGTCGACCGGCGAGATCGGCATGCTGACGCTCAAGCGCAGGAATACCGGGAAGGGCAAGGAGCGGATCGAGGTGATGCTGGTCGAGCCGGAAATGGCCGGCGGGCGGCAGGGCGAGCAGGTTGCGTAACCCACTGCCCGTGTCACCTCACCTCATTGATACCCGTAACACTGCTTCAACCCAGCGTAGTCATAGAAGTGGCTGCCCGGCGTGATCTTCGCACCGTCGCACGCGGCCTGGAATTCCGTTTCGCGCTCGTTGTACAGCATCTTCACGATGAGGCGCGAGCCGTTGCGATAGACATCCCACTGCATGTTCGCGGCCATCGGCGACACCTGATCGCCGCGCCACGGGTTGTTCGCATACGTGTAGGTCTGCGCCTGCGGCGTCGGCACGAACACGTTCTTCAGGTTCATGATCGACGCGAACGGAATCACGATCTCCGCGTGCGTGAAGCGCAGCTTCGCGGCGCGGGTCAGGTCGCCGCGCGCGATCGCGTCGACTTCGCCGAAGAAATCGTCCTGCAGCACCTTCGCCATCCGGTACGTGACGGGGTTCGCTTCCTGGATGCCGGGCCCTTTCTGGTAGTAGTCCTCGGCATCCTGCAGATACGCGAGATACTGCGCCTGCTCGGCGCCGATGTACTTCTCCATCGTGACGCCGCCGGTTTCCGCCGTCATCGCCGGCGCGACCTGCAGCAGGTTGTACAGCACGTTCACCGCATCGACGGCCGTCGCGATCTTCGTCTTGCCGTCGCCCTTCAGCGTGTTGGTGAACTTGCCGTCCGCCGACGTGAACGCATAGGTGCCCGTGTTCGCGAACGTGTAGCCGTTGGTGCCGAGCTTCGCGATGAATGCCTGCGACACGAGCGCGGACAGCACCGTCTGCGCGACGTCGGCCGCCTGCGGCGCGGCCTTGATCGCGTTGAGTTTCGCGGCCGCCGTCGCGTCGCTCGCATAGGCCTGGTATGCCTGGCTCGCCTGGTAGGTCGCGTAGTACGGATTGCCCGTATCGGTCACGAGATCGGTGGCTGGCTTCAGCGAGTGGAAATACAGCAGGAAGCGGTTGGTGCCGGCCGGCTGCGCGACCGGCGCGTTCGCGGGATAGCCGGACGGTGCGGCGGGCAGCGTGATCGCCGTGGCCAGCGCCGGCTGCGCGGCCACGAGCGACGCGGAGAAATACGTCGAGCTGTCGACCGCGCGATCCTGGCCCGAGTTGACGACGACGACCTGCCGATTGCCGGCCGCGAACAAGGCGGGCAGCCGCTGCGCGAGACGTGCGGCGAGCTGCTGGTGTTCGCGGATGCCGGTTTGCGTGAGGTTGCCGTACCCGGGCGTCGAGATGCCCGCCACGCCATAGCCGAGCAGCGCATTGGCTTTCATCATCGCGTACGTGTCGGCCTTCAGCTGCGCGCCGAGCGCGGTCAGTGCGCCGTCGGCCTCGGCCTTGACCAGCATCGCGTAGATCGCGCCGTCGTACTTGAAGCCCGACAGCCCGCGCGAGCCGTGGCGCGCGACGAGTTCCGTATAGACGGGCGCGTAGCCGGCGGGCGGCGCTTCGTACGTCGCGGCATCCTGCTGCGGGCGGTACGGCGTCTTCGTCTGGTAGTAGGTCGCGGGTGTCGGCTTGGGCTGCGGCTGCGGCTGCGGTGCGGGCGTCGAGCCGCTGTTGTCGGCAGAAGCCGCGGGCGGTGGCGAGTCGTCGCCGCCGCAAGCGGCGAGCAGCAGGCAGGAAACGACGAGGGCGGTGGCGGTGCGGATCGGGCGTGTCATAGTGGCGTGCAACGGGCGGGACGATGCAGGTTTGCGTCGTCCCGTCTCCGGGAGAGATCGGTCAAGCCCGGAAGTGTTGCAAGCGACTTTGACAGCAGAATGTCAGGGTTCGGTCGGGCAATCGTCGGATTGCCGCCGGATCGTGGCAGGCCGCCCAGCGCCGGCCCGTGTGCCGGCGTTCAGTGCAGGCCGGCCGATGCGATCGAGCGCACGGTATCGGTGATGCTCACGCAGCGCGACAGGCCGAAATGCTCGGCTTCGCGGCGCTCCGGTTCGCTGCTCGCAATCGCCACCGCGCGTTCGGGCGGCACGCCGAGTGCCTGCAGCGCGACGTCGAAAGGATGCTGGTTTGATCCGGAGTCCTTCTGATTGGCGTCCGTGACGACGACCGAGAAGCGGTCGAGGTTCGCGCGGCCGAACTGGCCTTCGAACATGTCGCTGAGCCGTGCGGCCGGCAGCGTCGTGACGAGACCGAGTCGATATCCTTCTTCCGATGCTCGGTCGAGCCACTGGATGATCGCGTCGCGTTGATGGCGCGATTCATGCGAATCCGGTGTTGCTTCGATTTGCGCGAATGCTGCGTCGAGACGGGTGACGATGGCTTCGATAACCACGGTAATTCCTCTTCAGAGACGTGATGATCCGTTCGCCGACGGGAATGCCACACACCTTAGCGTCGATCCCGAAATCGCGACCAATTAATATTTATATCCGACCCATACGATTTGACTAATGAATGGGGTGGCGAGCCAAGGTGGGCGCGGGATGCGTGTCGTACGGCCTGTTCCGCGCGAATCGCATCGGATCGATGGCCTTCGATGTGATGCACCAGATTCGCGCACGCGTTGAATGCACCGTACATGTGCATATGAAAAAACGGCATATCGAGCGAAGCACGCCCGATATGCCGTCTTGCGATAGCGCGTGTGAACCGGCGCGATCAGTGCAGCTTGATCGACGGCTGGTTACGGCTTTGCAGCCAGTGGCTCAGCGACTGGAACAGCGCACGCTTCACGCCGACCACGCTGAACAGGTGCTTGCGATACAGGAACTTGTACAGCCCGATCGCCGCAAGCCCGTCCACGATCAGCGAACGCGAACGCACGCTGATGTCGGCCTGGTACACGGCGCCCGCATGCCCGAGCGACACGACGGTGCCCGCATCGCGGAACGTGAAGCCGGCCACCGGCTTGCCGGCGACGCGCCGCGCGAACGCGTTGACGAGGTACACGGCCTGCTGATACGCGACCTGCGCGCGCGGCGGCAGGAACCCGTTTGCACCGGCTGTCGGGCAGGCGGCGCAGTCGCCGAACGCATACACGTGCGGATCGTCCGGCGTCTGCAGCGTATCGGTCACGATCACCTGGTTCGAACGGTTGAGCGCGATGTCGCCGATCTGCCGCAGGAACGCCGGGCCTGCCACGCCGGCCGCCCAGATCGTGATGTCGCTCGCGAGGCGTTCGCCGGTCGAGGTCGTCACGGCATCCGCGCCGACTTCCGCCACGCGGGTATCGGTCAGCACGTCGACGTTCAGCGCGCGAAGCTGCGCGTGCATCTTGCCGGACAGCCGCTCGTCGAGCGCCGGCAGGATGCGCGGGCCGCCTTCGATCAGCCGGATGTGCACGTCGCGTGCGGACACCAGCGCCTTGAAGCGGTACGTCGTCAGTTGCTGGATCGAATCCCGCAATGCCGCTGCCAGCTCGACGCCCGTCGCGCCCGCACCGATCACGTTGATGCAGATCGGCGCCGCGCGCCGCGCGGGCTGCTGCTCGGCCAGGTGATTCGCCTTCGTGCAGGCCGCGAGAAACTTCCGGCGGAAATCCTCGGCCTGGTCGAGGTTTTCGAGCGGCAGCGCGTGGCGCGCCGCACCCGGCACATTGAAGAAGTTCGTCACGCTGCCGACCGCGAGCACGAGATCGTCATAGTCGAGCTCGCGCTGCGGCAGGATTTCCGTGCCGTCCGCGTCCTGTACGGCCGCGATCGTTGCGGTGCGTGCCGCGCGGTCGACCTGTTGCAGCGCGCCCTGCACGAAGCGGAAACCGTGGCGCTTCGCTTGCGCCGCGTATTCGATCGTGTGCGATGCCGGGTCGCGATGGCCCGAGGCGGCTTCGTGCAACAGCGGCTTCCAGAAGTGCGTCGGATAGCGATCGACGAGCACGACTTCGGCTTGCCCGCGGCGTCCGACCGTATCGCCGAGACGCGTGGCGAGGTGCAGGCCGCCGGCGCCGCCGCCGACGATCACGATGCGCGGCAGGCGCGGTGCGCGGTCCGTTGCAAGGTTGGGCGTGGTGTTGTCCATGTTGGGCTCCTGCTGAATGACGATTCGGATGACATTGCTCAAGAACCGACGATATAGTTTCGAACCCACACGAACAATTTAATGTTTATAAGCGACTCATATGTATTCACTTATAGGAAAGACCGCGACGTTCCGGCAGCTGAAGGCGCTGGACATGATTGCGCGGCTCGGCAGCGTGTCGCGGGCGGCCGAGGAACTGAACCTGACGCAGCCGGCCGTGTCGCTGCAGGTTCGCCTGCTCGAGGAGGCGGTGGGCGCCGCGCTGCTGCAGCGGGTGGGGCGCGGCGTGCAGCTGACCGCGGCCGGCGAGATCGTGTCGCGCTACGCGCGCGAGATCCTGCATCTGTGGAGTGAGGCCGGTGATGAAGTGGCCGCGCTCACGGGCGATCTCGGCGGTACGTTGCGGATCGGCGCGATCACGACGGCCGAGTACCTGATTCCGCCGCTGCTCGTGAAATTCACCGCGACGCGTCCGCATGTGAAGACTTATTTCAAGGTTGGAAATCGCGACGACATCATCCGCATGCTCGCCACGCATGAAATCGATCTCGCGGTGATGGGCAGCGCGCCGAAGGAGCTGCGCACGCACGCGGTCGAGTTCGCGAAGCATCCGATGGTGTTCGTCGCGGCGCCCGGCCATCCGCTGATGCAGCGCAAGCGTGTCGCGCTGAAGGATCTCGAATCCGCGCACCTGCTCGTGCGCGAACGCGGCGCGGGTACGCGCTCGACCGTCGAGAGCCTGTTCAAGAACGGGGGTTACCGGTTCCATGTGGGTTCCGAACTGTCGAGCAACGAGGCCATCAAGCAGATGGCCGAAGCCGGGCTCGGCGTTGCGTTCCTGTCGTTGCACGCGTGTGCACTCGAACTGCGCACCGGGCTGCTCGGGCAACTGCCGTTCCCCGGCAACCCGATCGAGCGGGAATGGTATGTGGTCACGCTCGCCGACCGGCGGATTTCGCAGGTCACGGGGCTGTTCCGCGACTTCCTGATCAAGCAGGGCGCACCGGTGATCGACGGCGCGACGGTGGCGCCGCATGAACGGCGGCGCAAGTAGGCGGCGCAATGAGTCGGGCGACGCCGGCCGTGTGGCCGGTCAGACGAGCCCGAAGTCGTCGTTGCTGTCGGGGATCGACGCGAGCAGCCGTTCGAGCCGGTACCAGCCGACGATGCGCAGGCACCAGGCGGCGAGCGTGGTGCGATTGCTGCGGGAGCGGGGGCCGGATGAAGGGTGGGTGGTGGCGGGCGACGGCGCGGTGAGCGCGGTGCGTTGCGCAAGGCACTGATGGGGCATGACGGTCTCCGTAGGTGTCGGATGAGGCCATCGTAAGCGGCGCGGCGCTCGCCGGCGCACACGCAAGGATGGCCCTGAGCAGAAACGGATGATCTTTTTCTGCTCGACCCGGGCGGGCCACCGGCCGGCCCGGCAGACGGTCCGAAAACGCGTCACAATGCGCGTTCGACATCCCCATCGACTGGAGGAAGGCCATGAGCGATGCGATTCTCGCGGCGCCGACGGACAACGGCGTCCCGGTCAGCCTGCGCTCGAGCCGCGGGCTTGGCTGGCACGGCTTCGGCGCGTCGCTGCTGGAAATCCGCGCGGGCACCTACCGGATTCCGGCGGTCGAGCATCACCGGATCGGCGTGCATATCGGGTCGCCCGTTCGCGCGGATTGCGTGTGCGACGGCGAGCGCGTGTCGCGCATCCAGGCGCATGGCGACGTCGACGTGATTCCGGCTGGCCTGCCCGGCCAGTGGACCGACAGCGCCGACTGCCAGATCCTCCATATCGCGCTCAGCGACACGTTTGTGCGGCGGACCGTCGAACAGCTCGAACTGAAGCCGTCGCAGGGGCAAATCCGCCGCCGGTTGCAGGTGCGTGACCCGCGCCTGCAGCACATCGCATGGGCGATGGCCGCCGAACTCGAAGCGGAAGACGCGTCGGATCCGCTCTATGCGGAAAGCCTGTGCACCGCGCTCGTCGCACGGCTGGTCGACGGCCAGCCGGCGTTTCGCGAGCGCCGCCGCACGCTTGCGCCGAAGGCGGCCGCGCGCGTGATCGACTATGTCGAAGCGAACCTCGACCGGCGCATGACGCTGGCCGAACTCGCGGCGCTCGTGTCGATCAGCGTGCCGCATTTCAAGGTGCTGTTCCGCGAAACGCTCGGGATGCCGGTGCACCAGTACGTCGTGCGGCGCCGGGTCGAGCGCGCGAAGGCATTGCTGCTCGAAGGCCGGCTCAGCATCAGCCAGATCGCGCTCGAAGCCGGGTTCGCACACCAGAGCCACATGGCGAACTGGATGAATCGCGTGCTGGGGGCGACACCGACCGAGATTGCGCGGTCGGGGGGGCGTGGCGGGCTGCGGCTTGCGTATGACGGTGAGGGCAGCGGGAGCGGGGCGTAGCGAAGTGATGGCATCGGGGAGGATGTGAGTTGTCGCGTTAGATCCCGGGGCGAATCTCTCCAGCAGGCTGCTGGACAATTGTCGCGCGCGCCCTCATCCGGAAAGCGCCTCATCGGCGAGCCTGCTGAAGCGCAACGCATTGAGCGTGAGCGACGCATCGATCGAGGGTGTGTCGTTGCTCGTCGTCGGTAGAGCGTCAAATTCGAAGCGACTGGCGAGGCAGCGGGCGACTCGCATGGCCGCCACCTCTCTCCAATCCATCATCCTTTCCTGCTGTATTCATCCCTCCCTGCGCGCCGTTCCCGCCGCGCAAACCGACAATCACGCCACCTTCATCCCCTCAGGAGCGAATCGTGTTCGTGATCTTCGGTGCATCCGGCAACGTCGGCCAGTCGACCGTGACGGCCTTGCGCAACGCCGGCCATCCCGTGCGCGCGGTGTTGCGCGACGCACGCCATCGTGAACGTTTTGCGCAGCTCGGCTGCGACGTCGTAATCGCCGAGCTGACGGACGCGAACGCGGTCGCAGCGGCAATCGACGGCGCGCGGGCCGTCCAGATACTGTGCCCGGTACCTGTCGCCGACCCCGATCCGGCCGCGACGATGACGCAGACGATCGACGTCGCGACCGCCGCCCTCGCCGCCAACCCGCCGCCGGTGCTGCTCGCGCTGTCGGACTACGGTGCGGAGCGCGACGGCAATACGGGCATCACCCGGCTGTTTCATCACTTCGAGGAGCGGCTGCGGACGATCCCGACGCACGTGACGCTGCTGCGCTCGGCCGAGCATCTGCAGAACTGGACGCGCATCCTGCCGGTTGCGCTCGGCACCGGCGTGCTACCGAGCTTTCACCATCCGGTCGGCAAGGTGTTCCCGACGGTCTGGGCGCCCGATGTGGGCGTCGTCGCGGCGCGGCTGCTGCTCGATGCACCCGAACGCGGTGACGGGCCGCGCATCGTCAGTGTCGAAGGGCCGCGGCGGGTGAGTGTGACGGCGATTGCCGATACGCTCGGCGCGGCGGCCGGCCGCGCGATCGTCGCGCATGAACTGCCGCGCGATACCTGGGCTGCGACGCTGCTGCGTGCGGGTCTCAGCGAACGCCATGCGCAGTTGATCGTCGATCTCTACGACGTGCACAACGCCGGGCAGATCGACGTCGAGGCGGGTGTGTCGGAGCGGCTTTACGGCACGACGACGCTGACGGATGCGCTTGCGCAACTGGTGCGCCAGCACGCGCGGTAACAGCGGCGGCGACCCGCATCACGCCGGTCGCCGCACTTTGTTCAGTACAGCATACGAAAACGACCCGATCACGATCCCCCAGAACGCGGAGCCGAGCCCGAGCCACGTCATGCCCGACGCGGTCGCGAGGAACGTGATCAGCGACGCTTCGCGGTGGCTCTCGTCCCAGAAGATCTCCCTGTCTTATTGAGATGCCCCGATACGTGACGCGATTAGGATTGGTCCTTTCGAGAGGATCAGTCAATGAAGCGACGCATTGCAGTTGTTGGCGATAGTCTTTCAAGTGGCGGGACAATTCAGCCATACAGCGGACCACCGTTCCTTGTACGTGGGCATCAAGCAGCTCTGATCGGCGGAAGCGCATTTTGCGATGCATGCAAAAACACCGGCATCATCGCAAAGGCGGGTGGTCCGTATCGGCTCAAGTTTCGAGGCGAGGTCGCGCTAGATCAAGACATCGTGCTGTGTGGGTGCTCGATGCCACCGCGCGTCATGGCTTCACTTGCCGGTGAAGCATGGTGCAGTGATGGGCTAAAGGGTCTCGGGGAAGTCGTTTCGAGCCGAACGGCAACCGGTGGTGTCGCGTCGGTCAAGAAAGGCGCATATGACGAACGCGTGAGGGCAACCGAGCATGCAACGGAAGGCATGCCGTACTACATCGAAACGTCGGATGGCCGCGTGCATTACGGGAGTCTTGATGCGAGTGGCCGGCTTCCCCGCATTCATACCGGCGACAACTCCGACGACTACACCATCTATTGGGGCGACGACGCTCTCGTGAAACAACACGGAGAATGACGCGTGCCACACCCCAAGCCAATCAAAATCCGTTCGAACAGCTCGCAAGGTTCAGAGAAAGAAGTACCCCTTTCAGGCGTCACGTTTCAAGAGCTTTGGGATAACTTCCCTTCGGGCAAGCCATATGACAACCCCGCCTACACAAATCAATGCGCCATTCGGATGAGCGTCACATTACATCGCGTCGGCGTTGGCATGAAGTCATTCAACTCGAAGACGGTAAAGCCCGTATCGGGCGCAAAGACCATCGGCCGAATCATGCTTGATGGCAAACCGACGGCAACGCGTGCCGAAGAGATGGGAAAATGGCTGCAGCTTCAGCCCTTCGCGGGTCTTCCCAAAGCAGCGGACATCACTGGGGCGGACTGGGAGTCGAAGGTCAAGGGACGCACCGGTATCATACAGTTCTCCAGGTACTGGACGCGCGGCGGTGAATCGGCCGCGAATGCGAGTGGTGGCCACATAGATTTGTGGAACGGCTCGCGAATGACAGTCAGCAGTGTGCCTGGAGTGATATCAACGTTCGGCAGAGCTTTCGGCCTCCAAGAACTTCTCCCCGACACTGATTTCGGTTGGTCAGACCTGCGCAACTCCAAGCAGATTCTCTTTTGGGAAGTCAAGTAATGCGCCGTTTCTTTGGGACCGCAGGATTCGGGCTCGCCGGCGTCGCGAGTGTCGTCATATGGACGTTGATTGACAGCTATTTGTGCTCATCCATTTCGAGCCTCTGCGTCCCGCGCGTGGGCGAGTGTGGCGGCGGCGTGGATGCTTGCGCCATAACCATTCAGAGCACAATCAAACTGTTCTCATACGTCTTTGGCCCGATGATTCTCTTTGCGGCGCTCGGTTTTTACTTGTTTGCGCGACGCCGCCCGCCGCTTGTCATTGCTGGATATCTCGTTGGCGTGGTCGCTGCCCATTGGCTCTTGGCGTTTCTGTGCGTGCGCATATTGCACATCTGATTAGCCGAGGCGGCGACCCGCGTAGCGCATCACGCCGGTCGCCGAACCTTGTTCAGTACCGCATATGAAAGCGACCCGATCACGATCCCCCAGAACGCGGAGCCGAGCCCGAGCCACGTCATGCCCGACGCGGTTGCGAGGAACGTGATCAGCGACGCTTCGCGGTGGTTCTCGTCCTCGAAGATCCCGTGCACGTTCGCGCCGATTGCACCGATCAGCGCGAGCCCCGCGAGGATTGCGACGAACGCCTTCGGCAGCGCGAAGAACACCGCGACGATCGTGCCCGCGAAGAGACCGCCGATCAGGTAGATCGCCCCGTTCGCGAGTCCGGCGATGTAGCGCCGGTCCGGGTCTTCATGCGCATCCTTGCCGGTGCACAGCGCGGCCGTGATCGCCGCGACGACGATCGTGATCCCGCCGAAGCACGCGACCACGAGCGACATCACGCTGGTCGCCGTGATGATCGGACGCGCGGGGGTGTGATAGCCGGACACGCGCAGGATCGTCATGCCCGGCAGGAACTGGCCGGTGAGGCTGACGACGACGAGCGGCAGCGCGAGGCTGAGCGTCGTGCCGAGCGTCCATTCGGGCGCGATGAAGATCGGGTGCGCGAGGCTCGCCGAGACGTTGCCGAGATGCGTCATCCCGAGCAGCGTCGCCAGCACGGCGCCCGTCAGCAAGACGAGCACGATGCTGTAGCGCGGCAGCAGGCGCTTGAAGATCACGTAGGCGGCGATCATCCCGAACGCGAGCGCGGGCTGCTCCGACGCGGCAGCGAACGCATGCGTGCCGAACGGCAGCAGGATGCCGGCCATCATCCCGCACGCGATGCCGCGCGGAATGTGGCGCACGAGCCGGTCGAAATAGCCGGTCACGCCGATCAGCAGGATGATCAGCGCGGCCGTGATGTACGCGCCGACGGCCTGGTTGAGCGTCAGTTGCGGAAACAGGCCGACGAGCAGCGCGGTGCCGGGCGCCGACCACGCAGTGATGACCGGCACCTTCAGCTTCCAGCTCGCGAACAGGCCCGATACGCCCGCGCCGATCGAGATCGCCCAGACCCACGACGACACCATCGCGTTGGACGCATGGGCCGCCTGTGCGGCCTGGAAGAAGATCGCGAGCGGGCCCGCGTAGGAAATCAGTACCGCGAGAAAGCCTGCGGTAATCGCGGAAACGGACCAGTCGTTGCCGATCGCGCGGATTGCGCCGGGCGGGGTGTTCGGTTGCATCGTCGTGGGGGAGTGCGGCGCGCGGCCGGGAGCAGAGCCGGGGCGAATGATTGTTGGAAGCCCCGGACGAGCCGTCATTCTGGGCATTGCCGGCGTAATTGGCAATGCGCGGGTGTCCATCAAATTGTCGGCGTTTCGTAAGGAATATGCCGCTGAGCGGACGAATCGTAGGCTTCGCCGAACGTCACGTACTGATCTGCACCACCTTGTCGACCACCGCCACCTTCACACCGCTCCCCGTCGACAATGACGCCGTGCCCTGATCAAACGGATGCACGGGCGTATCGGTCGGCGTCCACGCATGGCGCGCGAGCAGTTCGCGGTACCCGCCGCGAATCACGAAGCCGCCGCACTTCCGCGTATACGCGTCGCGACGCATCCGGTACGCGCGCGGCAAGTCGTACCACGGTAGCTTCGGCAGGTCGTGATGGACGAGGTGATAGTTGTTGTTCAGGTACAGCAGCCGCATCGCGAAGCCGGCTTCATTGATCGCGATGCGCGCCTTCGGATGCGGTGCGGCACGATGCTCGTACAGCGAGCGGATCATCGCGATCGACAACGCGGGCCACGTGACCGCGAGCAGGTAGTACCACCACGGCACGCCGATCGCCCATTGCAGCCACGCGAGCAGCGCAATCACGCAGGCGATATGCATCGCCCACATCGGCAGATAGCGAAAATCGCCGCGACGAAACGCAGCGCATGCATCGATGCCCATCGCTAAGATGCTCAGCGGCGGCCCGGCTAAGAATCGTCCGATGAAAGTCTTGCGTGCGACCGTCAGCACGCGGCGCCAGCGCGGCAACTGCGCCCAGCGTTCGCGCGTGACGTAGTTCGTTTCGGGATCGACGCCCGGCACGGTCAGGTCTTCGTCGCGGTGATGGTCGAGATGCGTGTCGCGATACAGCGTGTACGGATACCAGACCGTCAGCGGCGGATAGCCGAGCAGCTTGTTCACGCGCGCGGAGCGCGTCGGATGGCCGTGCAGCAGCTCGTGCTGCAGCGACAGGTGCCATGCGCCGAGCAGGATCAGCGGCGGTGTCGCGGCCGCGAGCGACAGGGTGCCGTCGCGCACGAGCAGCAGCACGGCAAGCCAGCCGCCGTAGATCGCGACGACCAGCAGCCAGGTCGGCCACTCGGTGCGGGCGGTGAAGCGGGTGTCGAGCGCGGCGATCGCACGCGCGTGGTCGACGTCGAAGTATTCGGCCATGGCGTTGAGGCGGGATTGAATGGGCGGTGCGGGGAACGAGCGGTTGAACCGGTGCGCTCGGCCCGGGTGCGCAGGTGTCTCGCGGATCACGGTCGGCCTGTCCGTTATCACGTGCGATGGCGATGCTCGGGCAGGCATCACGACGGTACCGGGATCGCGCTGTGCGGCCAACCAATCGATTCGCATTTGCTTATCGTCGCGTGGCCGATAAGCTTCGGGCGCGCTGCGCCACGTTCGGCCCCCGTTTTGCCAAGATTGACTCAGGTTCCGCTACGCGAGCGGCGATGCGTAGAATGCCCGCATGAACCCATGGATCGCAGTACTGCCGATGTACAACGTGACGCCACGCCATGACGCGCTATGGCGCGCACTGCTGCGCGATGCACTCGATGCGTTCGCGAACGCGGGTGGGCCCGGCGATGTCGCGCTTCCGGATGAATCGTTCGACGACCTGCATGCGCTATGGCAGCGCGACGATCTGCTGCTATCGCAGACCTGTGGCTATCCGTACCGGATGCTGGGCTTGCGCGATGTCGTGCGACTGATCGCGACCCCCGTGTTCGATGCAGACGGATGCCACGGCGCGCATTACAGCAGCGCGCTGGTCGTGTCGGCTCGCGCGCATGCGGGCGGCGCGACGACGCTCGCCGCATGCCGGGGGCTGCGGGCCGCATTCAACGGCGGAGATTCGCACAGCGGGATGAACGCGCTTCGGCATGCGGTTGCGCCGCATGCACGCGACGGGCGATTCTTCGGATCGGTCACGCCGTTCGGTTCGCACCTGAATGTGCTGCGTGCGCTGGCTTCAGATGAGGCCGATTGCGCGGCGATCGACTGCGTGACGTTCGCGTACGTGCGGGACGCACTGCCCGAATTGCTGAAGGACATTCGAATCATCGGGATGACGGCCGCTGCGCCGGGACTGCCGTTCATCGCATCGCACACGCTGCCGGAATCGCAGGTCGCCGCGTTGCGGGACGCGCTCGATCGTGCGGTGTCGGCCGATGCCGAGCGCGCGCGCGTGCTGCGGCTGAAGGGATTCGAACGGTTGTCGCCAGGCGATTACGACACGATTGCGCGGTTCGAGCGCGAGGCGGCCGCGCACGGGTATCCCGCGCTGGCCTGAGCGCCGCGAGCGCGCCGTGAAGCATTAGAACGGCAGCGTACCGGGCGGCGCGTTGCGTACGACGGCGAGCGTCGTGCCGATATGGTCTTCGAGCGCGAGCGCCGCGCGCGCATCGGCGCGTCGCATCGCGGCTTCGAACAGGCACGCATGTTCCGCATGGACGTCGCGTTTCGAATCGCCGAGCCCGATGCACACGCGCCGGTACCGTTCGCTTTGCTGCGACAGCATGCGCAGGATCAGGTAGGTCCACGGCGTCGCGGCCGCCGAGATCAGCGCTTCGTGAAAGCGCCGGTTGCATGCTTCCCACGCGGTGCGGTGTTCGATCGATACCGGCTGCTCCCAGGCCGACAGCATCTCGAAGCTTTGCCGCACCCTGTGTTCCCACGCATCGTCGCCGCGCCGCACGGATTCGCGCAGCGCATCGACCTCGATATGGATGCGCAGCCGCGTGATCGCTTCGAGATCGTCGACCGACATCGGCGTGACGCGAAACCCGCGCTGTCCTTCTGCGACGACCAGTGCATCGCTGACGAGCCGCGTGAGCGCCTCGCGCAGCGTGCCCGCGCCGACGCCGTACACGTTCTTCAGGTGCTCGACGCGCAGCTTCGCGCCGGGCGGGTAGTGCCCCTCGATGATGTGCTGGCGAAGCTGATGGTACGCATGCTCGCTGAGCGTGCGTGCATGCGGTTCGACCGCGTCGTCGGCGGCCGGCTCGCTCGCGGGCGGCGTGTCGTCGCGCAGTGCGTCGGCGAACGGGTGGGCGGGCAGGATGGTGTTCATGTCACGTTTCCTCCTGATCCTGTTTGCGGTTGAGGCGATAGCTGAGCTGCGCGCGCGTCAGCCCGAGCAGGCGGGCGGCGGCCGACAGGTTGCCGTTCGCGCGATCGACGGCCTCGTGCAGCAGCGCGCGCTCGAGGCCGTCGAGCCCGCCGCCGCCCTGCAACTGGTCGAGGATCGTCGCGCAGTCGATCGACAGCGCGGCGGCCGGCTTGATCTGGCCCGCCCGGTCGACGGTTGCGCCGCCGGGCAGCCCGACGCCGGGGAACAGGTCCTTCGCGTCGACCGGCCGGTTCGGGCGCGACAGGATCACCGCGCGCTCGATCAGGTTTTCGAGCTCGCGCACGTTGCCGGGCCATCGGTAGCCACGCAGCGCGTCATACGCATAGTCGGTCAGCGTGGGCGCCGGCTTGCCGTGCAGCGACGCGAAACGTTCCAGCATCGCGTCGGCGAGCAGCGCGATGTCGTCCTGGCGGTCGCGCAGCGGCGGAATCAGCACCGGGTAGACGTTGATCCGGTAGTAGAGGTCGGCGCGGAAGGTGCCGTCGCGCACGGCCTGTTCCAGATCGCGGTTGGTGGCCGCGACGACGCGCACCTCCACCTTCCTGCTGTCGGTCGCGCCGAGCCGTTCGACCTCGCCCTCCTGAAGCACGCGCAGCAGCTTGGCCTGCACGTCGAGCGGCAACTCGCCGATCTCGTCCAGGAACAGCGTGCCGCCGTTCGCGCGCTCGAAGCGCCCGGCACGCGCGACCTGCGAGCCCGTGAATGCGCCTTTCTCCGCACCGAACAGTTCCGACTCGATCAGCGCGTGCGGAATGGCCGCGCAGTTGATCGCGACGAACGGCTTCGCGGCGCGCGGGCTGAGGCTGTGCAGCGCGCGGGCGAAGCGCTCCTTGCCGACGCCCGTCTCGCCGGTGAGCAGGACGGCCACCTTGGTCGGCGCGGCCGTCTCCAGCAGCGCATAGGCGGCACGAAACGCGTCGGAGCGCCCGACGAGCCGCGTGCGGTCATCGTCGGGCGCGATCTCGAGGCGCAGCGATTCGACCTCGGTCTGCAGGTCGCGGATCGTATTGATCAGCGAATCGGCCTTGAACCACGACGAGATTTCCTCGGCATCAGGCCATTCCTCGGCCGGCTTGCCGACGATCGTGCAGTGCGGGTCCTGCATGCCGACGCAGCCCGTTTCCTTGAACAGGATCGTCCGGCCTATGAAGGCGCTCGTATAGCCGGTCGCATAGCCGATCAGCATCCAGCACACCGGCTCGGGCTGCGGCCCGAACGTGCGGCGATGCACGTCGGCCTCCCATGAATGTTCCCAGCGGTATTCGCAATAGAACGCGCCCGTCGCGGGATCGGCCTCGAAGCGCAACGGCGTGACCTGCACGGCGCCTTCGAGCATGTGCAACTGCGGGCCGACATGAAACATGTCGAACAGCGACGCGCCGCTGCGGATCTCGCGGGCGAGCGCGGCGTCCCGTTCGCCGGCCGCGAAGCCGACGCGCGTGAAGAAGCGCCGCGTCTGCGCGGGCCCGACGCTTTCCATCAATTCCTGGCGCAGCGTCGCCAGCGCGCCGGCGTGGAGCAGCACCATCCGCTGTCCGGCGAGCCAGATGCGGCCGTCGCTCGCCGAAAAATGGATCAGCTTGCGCAGGTCGGTGTCCGGCGGCAAGGGGGGCAGGCTGGGCCGCGTCATGTCTCCTCCGTCGAGATTTCTCGTGATTTTCGAAATTGCCGCTCGCGGCGCCCCAACCCGGGCAGCCGTTTGATCATTTCATCAAATGCGCGCTGCCGGGTTGCTCAAATGATGAAGAGGGCCGCCGAATCTGGGGTTCAGCGCAATCGCCCGGGCGCGGTTTCGATTCTGGTTAACCGCCATTGTGGATCGCGAATTTGAACTTTGCGTCAGGGCTTTCCCTGAATTATCGAGATTTTTTGTCGAACCGGCCGCGCGTGGCACGGATGCTGCATTGAAGGACGGCATGGAGGCGACACCGGACATGAATCCAACCGACACCGATCTTTTCCCGCTCGACCCGGGCCGCAAGTGCGTCCGCGTGACCGGCACGAACACCCGCGGCTTCGTCGAATTCGAGTTTTCGATCGGCGGCGCGCCGGAGCTGTGCGTCGAGCTGACGTTGCCTCCTGCCGCCTTCGACGCGTTCTGCCGCGAACAGCAGGTCACGCGGCTGGACGTCGAAGCGAACCCATGACCTTGAGGAGCAAGAAGTGACCATCGAGCTGAAGACAGTCGACATCAAGCCGCTCCGGCACACCTTTGCGCACGTGGCGCAGAACATCGGCGGCGACAAGACGGCGACGCGCTACCAGGAAGGCATGATGGGCGCGCAGCCCCAGGCGAACTTCCATTACCGCCCGACGTGGGATCCCGATTACGAGATCTTCGACGCATCGCGTTCGGCGATCCGGATGGCGAACTGGTACGCGCTGAAGGATCCGCGCCAGTTCTACTACGCGTCGTGGGCGACCACGCGGGCCCGCCAGCAGGACACGATGGAAGCGAACTTCGAGTTCGTCGAGTCGCGCCGGATGATCGGCCTGATGCGCAACGACGTCGCCGCGCACGCGCTCGACGTGCTGGTGCCGCTGCGCCACGCGGCCTGGGGCGCGAACATGAACAACGCGCAGGTCTGCGCGCTCGGCTACGGCACCGCGTTCACGGCGCCCGCGATGTTCCATGCGATGGACAACCTCGGGGTTGCGCAATACCTCACGCGGCTCGCGCTCGCGATGGCCGAGCCCGATGTGCTCGACACCGCCAAGGCGGCGTGGACGACCGGCGCCGCGTGGCAGCCGCTGCGGCGTTATGTCGAGGACACGCTGGTGGTTGCCGATCCGGTCGAGCTGTTCGTCGCGCAGAACCTGGCGCTCGACGGGCTGCTTTACCCGCTCGTGTACGACCGCTTCGTCGACGAGCGGATCGCGCTCGCGGGCGGCTCGGCGGTGGCGATGCTGACCGCGTTCATGCCGGAATGGCACACCGAATCGAACCGCTGGATCGATGCCGTCGTAAAGACGATGGCGTCCGAATCCGACGACAACCGCGCGCTGCTGGCACGCTGGACGCGCGACTGGTCCGAGCGGGCCGACGCGGCGCTCGCGCCGGTGGCGACGCTGGCGCTGCAGGACGACGGCCGCGCCGCGCTCGACGAAGCGCGAGAACAGTTCCACACGCGTGTCGCGAAGCTCGGCATCGCGCGCTGAGCCCGGGCCGCCCAACTTTTATCCAGGAAACCAGCATGTCCAACGTATTCATCGCCTTTCAGGCCAATGAGGAGTCCAGACCGATCGTCGAGGCGATCGTCGCGGACAACCCGCTCGCGACGGTGGTCGAGTCGCCCGGCATGATCAAGATCGATTCGCCCGACCGGCTGACGATCCGCCGCGAAACGATCGAGGAACTCACCGGTACGCGTTTCGACCTGCAGCAACTGCAGGTGAACCTGATCACGCTGTCCGGCCATATCGACGAGGACGACGACCAGTTCACGCTGAGCTGGTCGCACTGAACGCCGCGCCACGCGCACCGACAACACCGGAGACACGAATGGACACGCCTACGCTCAAGAAAAAACTCGGCCTGAAGGACCGCTACGCGGCGATGACGCGCGGCCTCGGCTGGGAGACGACCTACCAGCCGATGGACAAGGTCTTCCCGTACGACCGCTACGAGGGCATCAAGATCCACGACTGGGACAAGTGGGTCGACCCGTTCCGCCTGACGATGGACGCGTACTGGAAGTACCAGGGCGAGAAGGAAAAGAAGCTGTACGCGGTGATCGACGCGTTCACGCAGAACAACGCGTTCCTCGGCGTGACCGATGCGCGCTACATCAACGCGCTGAAGCTGTTCATCCAGGGCGTGACGCCGCTCGAATACCTCGCGCATCGCGGCTTCGCGCACGTCGGCCGGCACTTCACCGGCGAGGGTGCGCGCATCGCGTGCCAGATGCAGTCGATCGACGAATTGCGGCACTACCAGACCGAAACGCACGCGATGTCGACGTACAACAAGTTCTTCAACGGCTTCCATCACTCGAACCACTGGTTCGACCGCGTCTGGTACCTGTCGGTGCCGAAGTCGTTCTTCGAAGATGCGTACTCGTCGGGGCCGTTCGAATTCCTGACGGCCGTGAGCTTCTCGTTCGAATACGTGCTGACGAACCTGCTGTTCGTGCCGTTCATGTCGGGCGCGGCCTACAACGGCGACATGTCGACCGTCACGTTCGGCTTTTCCGCGCAGTCGGACGAGTCGCGCCACATGACGCTCGGCATCGAGTGCATCAAGTTCCTGCTCGAGCAGGACCCGGGCAACGTGCCGATCGTGCAGCGCTGGATCGACAAGTGGTTCTGGCGCGGCTACCGGCTGCTGACGCTCGTCGCGATGATGATGGACTACATGCAGCCGAAGCGCGTGATGAGCTGGCGCGAATCGTGGGAGATGTACGCGGAGCAGAACGGCGGCGCGCTGTTCAAGGATCTCGCGCGCTACGGCATTCGAGAGCCGAAGGGCTGGCAGGACGCGTGCGAAGGCAAGGACCACATCAGCCACCAGGCATGGTCGACGTTCTACGGCTTCAACGCGGCGTCCGCGTTCCACACCTGGGTGCCGACGGAAGACGAGATGAACTGGCTGGCGGCGAAGTATCCCGACTCGTTCGACCGCTACTACCGCCCGCGCTTCGACCACTGGGGTGAACAGGCGAAAGCCGGCAACCGCTTCTACATGAAGACGCTGCCGATGCTGTGCCAGACCTGCCAGATCCCGATGCTGTTCACCGAGCCCGGCAACCCGCGCAAGATCGGCGCGCGCGAATCGGACTACCTCGGCAACAAGTTCCATTTCTGCAGCGATCACTGCAAGGAAATCTTCGATCACGAGCCGCAGAAGTACGTGCAAGCGTGGCTGCCCGTGCATCAGATCCACCAGGGCAACTGCTTCCCGCCCGATGCGGACCCGAGCGCCGAAGGCTTCGATCCGCTCGCCGCCGTACTCGACTACTACGCGGTGGGCATGGGTCGCGACAACCTCGATTTCGAAGGCTCGGAAGACCAGAGGAACTTCGCGGCATGGCGTGGCCAGGCCACGAGCAACTGATCGATCCGCATCCCCTACGCAACTTGAACGAGACCGGCGCACGCGCGCATGCGCGAACGCCGGCCGACAGGAGACAAGCATGGCCGTCATCGCGCTCAAACCCTACGACTTCCCGATCAAGGATGAGGTCGGGAAGTTTCCGGCACCGTTGCTCTACGTGTGCTGGGAAGACCACCTGATGTTCCCGGCGCCGTTCTGCCTGCCGCTGCCGCCGGACCTGCCGTTCGGCGCGCTCGCACGCGACGTGCTGCCGCCCGTCTACGGCTACCACCCGGACTTCGCCAAGATCGACTGGGATCGCGTCGAGTGGTTCCGTTCCGGCGAGCCGTGGGCGCCGGACGCGGCAAAGAGCCTGGCCGGCAACGGCCTCGGGCACAAGGACCTGATCAGCTTCCGCACACCGGGCCTCGACGGCCTCGGCGGCGCGAGCTTCTGACCGCGAACGCGGACGGACGAACCATCATGAGCCACCAACTAACCATCGAGCCGCTGGGCGTCACGATCGAGGTCGAGGAAGGGCAGACGATGCTCGACGCGGCGCTGCGCCAGGGCATCTACATTCCGCATGCGTGCTGTCACGGGCTGTGCGGCACCTGCAAGGTCGCCGTGCTCGACGGCGAGACCGACCTCGGCGACGCGAACCCGTTCGCGCTGATGGACTTCGAGCGCGAGGAAGGCAAGGCGCTCGCGTGCTGCGCGACGCTGCAGGCCGACACCGTGATCGAGGCCGACGTCGACGAGGAGCCGGACGCGGAGATCATCCCCGTCAAGGACTTCGCGGCGGACGTCACGCGCATCGAGCAGCTCACGCCGACCATCAAGTCGATCCGCCTGAAGCTGTCGCAGCCGATCCATTTCCAGGCCGGCCAGTACGTGCAGCTCGAGATTCCGGGGCTCGGGCAGAGTCGCGCGTTCTCGATCGCGAATTCGCCGGCCGACGTGGCCGCCACCGGCGAGATCGAGCTGAACGTGCGGCAGGTGCCGGGCGGGCTCGGCACCGGCTACCTGCACGAGCAACTGGCGGCGGGCGACCGCGTGCGGCTGTCGGGCCCGTACGGCCGCTTCTTCGTGCGCCGCTCGGCCGCGTTGCCGATGATCTTCATGGCCGGCGGATCGGGCCTGTCGAGCCCGCGCTCGATGATCGCGGACCTGCTCGACGGCGGCATCACTGCGCCGATCACGCTGGTTTACGGCCAGCGCAACGCGAAGGAGCTCTACTACCACGACGAATTCCGCGCGCTCGCCGAGCGTTACCCGAACTTCACGTACGTGCCGGCGCTGTCCGAAGGCGCGGCGGATGCCGGTGGCGGAATCGCGCAGGGGTTCGTGCACGACGTCGCGAACGCGCATTTCGACGGCGACTTTTCCGGCCACCAGGCGTACCTGTGCGGGCCGCCCGCGATGATCGACGCCTGCATCACCGCGTTGATGAAGGGCCGCCTGTTCGAGCGCGACATCTATCACGAGAAGTTCATCTCGGCGGCCGACGCGCAACAGACGCGCAGCCCGCTGTTCCGGCGGGTGTGACATGGATGCGGGCCGCGTGTGCGCCACGGTGACGATCACGCAGACCGACGAGCGCTATGCGTGCGCGGCCGGCGAATCGCTGCTGGCCGGGATGGCGAAGCTCGGCCGGCGCGGCATTCCGGTCGGGTGCCTGAACGGCGGGTGCGGCGTGTGCAAGGTGCGCGTGCTGCGCGGCGTCGTGCACCGGCTCGGGCCGATCAGCCGCGCGCACGTCAGCGCCGACGAAGAGCGCGACGGCTATGCGCTCGCGTGCCGCGTCGCGCCGGACGGCGACGTCGAGCTGGAAGTGGCGGGCCGGCTGAAAAAGCCGTTTTTCTGCGGCTCGGCCTGCGCCGGGGCGCCGGTATTCAACAAGTAACCAGGAGGAGACTCACCATGGGTGTGATGCGTATTGGTCATGTCAATCTGAAGGTGATGGACATGGAAGCGGCGCTGCGTCACTACGTGCGCGTGCTCGGCATGCAGGAGACGATGCGCGACGCGGCCGGCAACGTCTACCTGAAATGTTGGGACGAATGGGACCGGTATTCGCTGATCCTGTCGCCGTCCGATCAGGCGGGGCTCAAGCATGCGGCGTACAAGGTCGAGCACGACGCCGATCTCGACGCGTTGCAGCAGCGTATCGAGGCGTACGGGATCCGGACCGAGATGCTGCCCGACGGCGCGCTGCCGGCGGTGGGCCGCCAGTTGCGCTTCCTGCTGCCGAGCGGGCACGAGCTGCGCCTGTTCGCGCAGAAGGAGCAAGTCGGCACCGCGGTCGGCTCGCTGAATCCCGATCCGTGGCCCGACGACATTCCGGGCTCGGCCGTGCACTGGCTCGACCACTGCCTGCTGATGTGCGAGATGAACCCGGAAGCCGGCGTGAACCGCGTCGAGGAGAACACGCGCTTCATGACCGAGTGTCTCGACTTCCACCTGGCCGAGCAGGTCATGGTCGGCCCGGGCAACACGATCCAGGCCGCGACGTGGATGTTCCGCAGCTCGACGCCGCACGACATCGCGTTCGTCGGCGGCCCGCGAAACGGGCTGCATCACATCGCGTTCTTCCTCGACGACTGGGCCGACGTGCTGAAGTCGGCCGACGTGATGGCGAAGAACAAGGTGAAGATCGACGTCGCGCCTACGCGGCACGGCATCACGCGCGGCACGACCATCTATTTCTTCGATCCGAGCGGCAACCGCAACGAGACCTTCGCGGGGCTCGGCTATCTCGCGCAGCCCGACCGCCCGGTCACGACCTGGACCGAGGACGAGCTCGGGCGCGGGATCTTCTTCCATTCCGGTGAGCTGAACGAAGCGTTCACGACCGTCTACACCTGATACGCACAGGAGCACACCGTCATGGCTTGCAACGATTCGACCCGCAGCGTCGTCACGCGCACGATCGACTGGCCCGCCGCGGCGCGCGCCGCGCAGGCAGCGGCAGCGGCCGCCGAGCGGCTCGGCGTGCGCGTGAACGTCGCGGTCGTCGATGCGGCCGGCCTGCTCGCGGCATTCGTGCGGATGCCCGGCGCGCCGCTGCATTCGATCGACATCGCGATCGACAAGGCGTACACGGCCGCGAGCTTCGGCTTGCCGACCGGGGCGTGGCACGACGCGCTGGCAGCGCATTCGGCGGCGGTGCAGCAGGGGCTCGTGTTGCGCCCGCGCTTCGTCGCGTTCGGTGGCGGGCTGCCGATCGTCGACGACGGCGCGCTGATCGGCGGCATCGGCGTGTCGGGCGGCAGCGAGGCACAGGACGAAAGCTGTGCACGCGCGGGCCTCGACGCTGCCGGCTTCGGCGGCGGGTGACGGGCGGTACACGAAACACGGCATGCGGCTCGCGAATGCGTCTTGCGAACGTCCTTCGCATACGTCGTTCGCGACCGCACCGGATCATGGATTCACGACTATCGGCAACCACATCATGTACGACACGGAACCTCTCGCCGCGACACGCGGCCCCGCCGGCGGGCAGCCGGAACCGCGGCGCGTCCGCAACTTCATCGACGGCGACTATCGCGCGGGCGATCGCTGGTTCGACAAGCGCTCGCCGCTCGACAACGCCGTGATCGCCCGCGTGGCCGAAGCGAGCCGCGCGGATGTCGACGCGGCCGTGCAGGCGGCGCGCGCGGCGCTGTCGGGGCCGTGGGGCGGGCTGACCGTCGCGCAGCGCGTCGACATCCTGTACGCGGTGGCCGACGGCATCACGCGCCGCTTCGACGATTTCCTCGAAGCCGAAGTGGCCGACACCGGCAAGCCGGTGAGCCTCGCGAGCCATATCGACATTCCGCGCGGCGCCGCGAACTTCAAGGTGTTCGCCGACGTCGTGAAGAACGTGCCCGGCGAAACCTTCGAAATGGCGACGCCGGACGGCGCGGGCGCGCTCAACTACGCGATCCGCCGCCCGGTCGGCGTGGTCGGCGTGATTTGCCCGTGGAACCTGCCGCTGCTGCTGATGACGTGGAAGGTCGGCCCCGCGCTGGCGTGCGGCAACACGGTGGTCGTGAAGCCGTCGGAGGAAACGCCGCAGACGGCCGCGCTGCTCGGCGAAGTGATGAACGCGGCGGGCGTGCCGCGCGGCGTCTACAACGTCGTGCACGGCTTCGGGCCCGGTTCGGCCGGCGAATTCCTGACGACCCATCCCGGCGTGAACGCGATCACGTTCACCGGTGAGACGCGCACCGGCGCGGCGATCATGAAGGCGGCGGCCGACGGCGCGCGGCCCGTCAGCCTCGAGATGGGCGGCAAGAACGCGGCGATCGTGTTTGCCGACTGCGATTTCGACGCGGCTGTCGAAGGCACGCTGCGCTCGTGCTTCGCGAACGCGGGGCAGGTGTGCCTCGGCACCGAGCGCGTGTATGTCGAGCGTCCGCTGTTCGAGCGCTTCGTCGCCGCGCTGAAGGCCGGCGCCGAGCAACTGCGGCCGGGCCGCCCGGAAGCGGACACGACCGGTATCGGCCCGTTGATCAGCCAGGAGCACCGCGACAAGGTGCTGTCGTACTACCGCAAGGCCGCCGAGCTCGGCGCGACGGTCGTGACGGGCGGCGGCGTGCCCGACATGCCGGCAGACCTGCGCGACGGCGCCTGGGTGCAGCCGACGATCTGGACGGGCCTCGGCGACGATTCGCCGATCGCGCGCGACGAGATCTTCGGGCCGTGCACGCTCGTGATGCCGTTCGATTCGGAGGCCGAGGTGATCGGCCGCGCGAATGCGAACGCGTACGGGCTGTCGACCGCGATCTGGACCACCCACCTCGCCCGCGCGCATCGCGTCGCCGCGTCGATCGACGTCGGCATCGCGTGGGTCAATTCGTGGTTCCTGCGCGACCTGCGCACCGCGTTCGGCGGCGCGAAGCAATCGGGCATCGGCCGCGAAGGCGGCGTGCATTCGCTCGAGTTCTACACGGAACTCCGCAACGTCTGCATCAAGCTCTGACCCACCCGTTACTGACCGGAAAACTCTTATGGACTCCACGTTGATTACCGCGCTGGGCGACCGGCTGTACGACGCGATGGCCTCGCGCACGCCCGTCGCACCGCTGACGTCGCAGCACGAGGACCTGTCGGTCGACGACGCGTACCGGATCCAGCAGCGCTTCGTGCAGCGCCGCCTGGACGCCGGGGAAACCGTGATCGGCAAGAAGATCGGCGTCACGTCGAAAGCCGTGATGGACATGCTCGGCGTGTACCAGCCCGATTTCGGCTACCTGCTGTCGGGGATGGTGTATGGCGAAGGCGAGTGCATTCCGCTCGACACGCTGATCCAGCCGAAGGCGGAAGGCGAGATCGCGTTCGTGCTGAAGCGCGACCTGCTCGGCCCCGGCGTGACGAACGCGATGGTGCTCGCCGCGACCGAATGCGTGATGCCGTGCTTCGAGATCGTCGATTCGCGGATTCGCGACTGGAAGATCCGCATCGGCGACACCGTGGCGGACAACGCGTCGTGCGGCGTGTTCGTGCTCGGCGACCAGGCGGTGAGCACACGCCGCGTCGATCTCGCGACCTGCGGGATGGTGCTCGAGAAAAACGGCGACGTGATCGGCACCGGCGCCGGCGCGGCCGCGCTCGGCTCGCCGGTCAATGCCGTCGCGTGGCTCGCCAATACGCTCGGCCGGCTCGGCATCCCGCTGAAGGCCGGCGAAGTGATCCTGTCCGGCGCGCTCGCCGCGATGGCGCCGGCCGGCCCCGGCGACAACTTCCGCGTGTCGATCGGCGGGATCGGCGCATGTTCGGTGCGGTTCGCGTGAGCGGCGCCGTTCCCCTTCACTGGCAAACGAGGAATTCCCCATGACCCGAAAAATCCGTTGCGCGCTGATCGGCCCCGGCAACATCGGCACCGACCTGCTCGCCAAACTCATGCGCAGCCCCGTGCTCGAGCCCGTGTGGATGGTCGGCATCGATCCCGATTCCGACGGCCTGAAGCGCGCGCGCGAACTCGGCCTGAAGACGACCGCGGAGGGTGTCGACGGCCTGCTGCCGCACGTACAGGCCGACGCCGTGCAGATCGCGTTCGACGCGACGAGCGCCTACGTGCACGCGGAGAACAGCCGCAAGCTCAACGCGCTCGGCGTGCTGATGATCGACCTGACGCCGGCCGCGATCGGCCCGTACTGTGTGCCGCCCGTCAACCTGATGGATCACATCGGCTCCGGCGAGATGAACGTGAACATGGTCACGTGCGGCGGCCAGGCGACGATCCCGATGGTGCGCGCGGTGTCCCGCGTGCAGCCGGTCGCGTACGGCGAGATCGTCGCGACGGTGTCGTCGCGCTCGGTCGGCCCCGGCACGCGCAAGAACATCGACGAATTCACGCGCACGACGGCGGCGGCAGTCGCGCAGGTCGGCGGCGCGAAGGACGGCAAGGCGATCATCGTGATCAACCCGGCCGACCCGCCGTTGATCATGCGCGACACCGTGCATTGCCTGACCGAGACCGCGCCCGACGAGGCACGCATCGTCGAATCGGTGCACGCGATGATCGCCGACGTGCAGCGCTACGTGCCCGGCTACCGGCTCGTCAACGGGCCGGTGTTCGACGGCAACCGCGTGTCGATCTACCTCGAAGTCGAAGGCCTCGGCGACTACCTGCCGAAGTACGCGGGCAACCTCGACATCATGACGGCCGCCGCCGCGCGCACCGCCGAGATGTTCGCCGAGGAACTGCTGGCCGGCCGCCTCGCGCTCCAGCCGGCCGCGCAGGCAGCCTGACGCGCGCTCATCCCACGACCGGACGAACAAGGAAACGGCAATGAATCTCAAAGGCAAGCGAATCACCGTCCACGACATGACGCTGCGTGACGGCATGCACCCGAAGCGTCACCAGATGACGCTCGACCAGATGCGCGCGGTGGCGACCGGACTCGATGCGGCCGGCGTGCCGCTGATCGAAGTCACGCACGGCGACGGGCTCGGCGGCTCGTCGGTCAACTACGGTTTTCCCGCGCACACCGACGCCGAATACCTCGGCGCAGTGATCCCGCTGCTCAAGCGCGCGAAGGTATCGGCGCTGCTGCTGCCCGGCATCGGCACCGTCGACCACCTGAAGGAGGCGCACGCGCTCGGCGTGCATACGATCCGCGTCGCGACGCACTGCACCGAGGCCGATGTCTCCGAGCAGCACATCGCGATGGCGCGCAAGCTCGACATGGATACCGTCGGCTTCCTGATGATGAGCCACATGAACAGCCCGGAAGGGCTCGTGAAGCAGGCGAAGCTGATGGAGTCGTACGGCGCGAACTGCATCTACATCACCGACTCCGCTGGCTACATGCTGCCCGACGACGTGAAGGCGCGCCTCGGTGCGGTGCGCGACGCGCTGCAGCCGCAGACCGAGCTCGGTTTTCACGGCCACCACAACCTCGCGATGGGCGTCGCGAACTCGATCGCCGCGATCGAGGCCGGCGCGAACCGGATCGACGGCGCGGCGGCCGGGCTCGGCGCCGGCGCGGGCAATACGCCGCTCGAAGTGTTCGTCGCCGTGTGCGAACGGATGGGCATCGAGACCGGTGTCGACGTGTGGAAGATCCAGGACGTCGCGGAGGATCTCGTCGTGCCGATGATGGACTTCCCGATCCGCCTTGATCGCGATGCGCTGACGCTCGGCTACGCGGGCGTGTACGGCTCGTTCCTGCTGTTCGCGAAGCGCGCGGGCGACAAGTACGGGATCCCGGCGCGCGACATCCTCGTCGAGCTGGGCCGGCGCGGGATGGTCGGCGGGCAGGAGGACATGATCGAAGACACCGCGCTGACGCTCGCGAAGGCGCGCGCGGCGCAAGCGAAGCGGGAGGCCGCATGAACCTGACCACCGACATCGTCGAATCGCTCGCCGAGCATCTCGACGGCTGCATGCGCGACGCGCGCGACACGCCGAAGATCACCGACCGTCATCCCGAGATGGACTGGGACGATGCGTACGCGGTGCAGGACGCGATCCGCCGCCGGCAGCTCGGGCGCGGTGCGCGGATCGTCGGCTACAAGGCCGGCCTGACGTCGCACGCGAAGATGCGCCAGATGGGCGTCGATACGCCCGTGTTCGGCTTCCTCACGGACATCTACGACCTGCCCGACGGCGGCGAGTGCGATACGTCCGCGCTGATCCATCCGAAGGTGGAGCCCGAGATTGCATTCGTGACCAAGGCCGAGCTGAAAGGGCCGGGCTGCCATATCGGCGCGGTGCTCGCCGCGACGGATTTCGTCATCGCCGGCATCGAGGTGATCGACAGCCGCTACCGCGACTTCAAGTTCGACCTGAAGAGCGTGGTGGCCGACAACACGTCGGCCGCGCGCTTCGTCGCGGGTGGGCGCCCGCTCGCGGTGGACGGCGTCGACCTGCGCACGCTCGGCGTCGTGCTCGAGAAGAACGGCCTGCCGGTGGCGTTCGGCGCCGGCGCGGCGGTGCTCGGGCATCCGGCCGCCGCGGTCGCGATGCTCGCGAACCACCTGGGCGCGCGCGGCGAATCGATTCCGGCGGGCAGCGTGATCCTGTCGGGCGGCATTACCGAGGCGGTGGCCGTCGCGGCCGGCGACAGCGTGACGCTGCGCGTGCAGGACGTCGGCTCGATCGGCCTGCGTTTCATCTGAACGAAACACGACCAAACAGGAGGCCATCGTGCCGGTTGCTCATCTCTACATCCTCGAAGGCCGCGACGACGACAAGAAGGAGCGCCTGATCGCCGAGGTCACGCAGGCCATTCATCGCTCGCTCGAGGCGCCGGTCGAATCGGTGCGCGTGATCATCACCGAGATGCCGAAGGCGCATTTCGGGATCGGCGGGCAGAGCGCGAAACGGCGCGGGCGGTAACACGCCACGTCCCCATGAATCGACTGAAGGAGCGTCATGTCATCCAATCCTGAAATCGGCCGCCGGATCGTTGCCGGCGGCATCGACACGAACTATCACGATGCCGGCGACGGCCCACCCGTACTGCTGATCCACGGCTCGGGGCCGGGCGTCACGGCCTATGCGAACTGGCGGCTCACGATGCCCGCGCTGGCACGGCAGTTTCGCGTGATCGCGCCGGACATGGCGGGATTCGGCGAAACCGAGCGCCCGGCCCGGTATCGCTATTCAATGGACCACTGGGTCGATCACGCGCTCGGCCTGCTCGACGCGCTCGACATCGAGCGTGCGCACGTGGTCGGCAATTCGTTCGGCGGCGCGCTCGCGCTGGCACTCGCGATCCGGGCGCCCGAGCGGGTCGGCCGGCTCGTGCTGATGGGCGCGGCCGGTACGCGCTTCACGCTGACCGAAGGGCTCGACGCGGTGTGGGGTTACACGCCGTCGATCGCGAACATGCGCGCGCTGCTGGACATCTTCGCGTTCGATCGCGCGCTCGTGAACGACGAACTCGCGAAGCTGCGCTACGACGCGAGCGTGCGGCCCGGCTACCAGGAGGCGTTCGCGAACATGTTTCCCGCGCCGCGCCAGCGCTGGGTCGATGCGCTCGCGAGCGACGAAGCGAAGCTGCGCGCACTGACACATGACACGCTGATCGTGCACGGCCGCGAGGACCGCGTGATTCCGCTCGACAGTTCGCTGAAGCTGCTCGAGCTGCTGCCGAACGCCCAGCTCCATGTGTTCGGCCGGTGCGGGCACTGGACGCAGATCGAGCATGCCGCACGCTTCAACCAGCTCGTCATCGAGCATTTCAGCGCGAAGCCGTAGAGCCGTAGCCGTAGCCGGTCGGCAGGACGTGTCACCGCCGCGTAGCAGGCGGTGGCAACGCAGGTCCTCAAGAAAGCACCCATACAAAAAATCAATTCAGTAGAACGAATATTGGAGACATCGATGAAACGGAAGTCTGCATTTGGGTTGTGCGCGCTCGCCGCGTGCGCGGGCATGGCGCTGAGCACCGGCGCACGGGCGACGGAGGGCGGCGGCGATACGATCGGCGAGGGCGCGGAAGCGTTCTTCGCCGGCGCGCTGCCGCCGGCCGGGTTGTACGCGCTGATGTACTACACGCATTACCACGCGTCGCGCTTCAACGATTCGCATGGCAACGGCTCGGTGCCCGGCTTCAAGCTCGATGCGGACGTGCTGATTCCGCGCGTGGTCTGGATGTCGAACCTGTCGGTGCTCGGCGGGCGCTACGGCGCGTATGCGGTGCTGCCGATGCAGCATCTCTCGCTCGATGCGGGTGGCGCGTCGTTCGACCGCACCAACCTGGGCGACCTGATCGTCAGCCCCGCGCTGATCGCGTGGGGGTCGGGCGCGTTGCGCACGGTCGCGGCGATCGAGTTCGTGTTTCCCACCGGGCAGTACGACGCGAACGCGGCGCTGAACACCGGCAAGAACTACTACACCGCGCGGCCGGTGTTCGGCGTGTCGTGGCTGCCGAACGACAAGGTTGAGGTGTCCGCGAAGATTACGTACAGCTTCAATTCGCCGAACAACGACACCCACTACCACTCGGGGAACCTGTTTCACGTCGACTATTCGGCGAGCTATGCGGTCACGCCGAAGGCGCGGGTCGGGTTGTCGGGCTACTTCGTCAAGCAGACCACGGACGACATGCAGAACGGGCAGCCGGTCGCGGGCGACGGCTTTCGCGGCCAGACGTTCGCGATCGGGCCGGGGTTTCGCTATCAGTTCAGCAAGATCAGCGTGGAAGCGCGCGTCGTGAAGGAGTTCTTCGTGCGCAACCGGCCCGCCGGGGAGGCCGTGTGGGCGAAGGCCGTCATTCCGTTCTGACCTGACGGCATTGCGTCGTTCGGCGGTTGCGCGCGTGACGCCGTCGTTGCGGGGCGTCACGCTTCACCTCGCCGAGCGTTACCGCGCGAGTGCAGCGAGACGCGGGAACAGCGGCAATGCGTTCGTGTGGTTGATCGCCGCGTGCCGGTCGGCGCCCAGCGCCGCATACGCATCCTGCGCGTGGGTGAACGACGTGCTGACGGCGGGCGGCGCGTACGGGAAGTCGCTGCCGTACAGCACGCGATCGGGTTGCGCGAACGCGGTGAGGCTCGGCAGCGCCGACGGCGACGACAGTGCGGTATCGAAGTAGAACGTGCGCAGCAGGTCGAGCAGCCCGTCGCGATTCGGCACGTCGTTGCGCACGCCCGGCGCGAGTTCGGCAAAGCGGTACGCGGTGTACGGCAGGAAGCCGCCCGCGTGCGACAGGATGATGCGCACGTTCGGGTGCCGCGCGATCACGCCGTTGAGCACGAGCTGGACGGCCGTGCGCGTCGTATCGAACGGATAGTCGAGCAGCGGGCCGGGCATCCCGGGTATCGCATCGATCGCCGGCTTCGCCGGGTGGATGAACACGACCGCGCGGCGGCGGTCGAGTTCATCCCACACGGGTTCGAACGCCGCATCGCCGAGATACGTGCCGCCGTAGTTGCTGAGCAGCACGACGCCGTCGGCCTTCAGCGTGTCGAACGCGTGGCCGATTTCGGCGAGCGTGCCGTCGACGTCGGGCAGCGGCAGCGTCGCGAAGTTGCCGAAGCGGGTCGGCAACTTCGCGACGAGGCCGGCCACGTATTCGTTGACCTGGCGCGCCATGTCGCGCTTGGCCTGGCCGTTCCAGCCCTGCACGCCGGGCGCCGTCAGCGACAGCACGCCGGTCTGGATTTCCAGCGAATCCATGAACGCGATCGCGCTTTCCGGGCTCCAGGTGGGGCTGCCCCAGCCGGACGGGTCGCCGCCGTGGGCGGGCAGGGCGTCGGCCCAGAACGGTGGGACGACGTGTTGGTGGACATCGATACGGTTGCGGTCGGACATGATTGGGCTCCTGTGGAAATGCGCTGTATGCCAGCGCTTGACCATCAGGATGCGCGCGGTTGATTTTTCAATCCAATAGATTAAATTTCAGGATTGATTGTTTTGAGTGATGAATCGACCGTATGGATCTTCGCCATTTGCGTTACTTTCTCGCGGTTGCCGAAGAGGGGCATTTCGGCCGCGCGGCGGAGCGGCTGCATATCGTGCAGCCCGCGTTGAGCATGCAGATTCGCGCACTGGAAGACGAGCTTGGCACCGCGTTGTTCGAGCGCAGCACGCGCAAGGTGGCGCTGACCGACGCCGGCCGGCTGCTGGTGACCGAGGCGCGGCACACGCTCGAGCAGGCCGAGCGCGCGAAGGCGGTCGTACAGCGTGCGGCGCGCGGCGAGACGGGCGTGGTGCGGATCGGCTTCGTCGGCAATGCGGTCGCGACGGGGCGGCTGTCCGACGACCTGATCGCGTTTCATGCGGCGTGGCCGGAGGTGACGCTCGACCTGCACGAGATGGCGCCGGCCGCGCAGCAGGAGGCCATCCTCGCGGGCCGGCTCGACATCGGCTATTGCCCGGCGTTCGGCACGGCGTTCGATCCGAAGCTGGCGGTGCGGACGGTCGGCAACTGGGCGTGGGACGTGATGATGAGCGACCGGCACGCCCTCGCGAAGCAGCGCTCGGTGAGCGTCGCGGCACTCGCGGACGAGCCGTTCATTTTCTACGCGGCGGACGGCGACGACGAAGGGCAGCTGGCGATCCTGCGGCAGGTGCTCGGCAAGGCGCCGCGCATTGCACACAAGGTGAGCAGCACGCTGTCGGTGCTGGCATTGACGGGGGCTGGGCTCGGGGTGGCGCTCGTGCCGTCGCCGCTGAGCCGGATCGCGGCGCCGAACATCGTGTACCGGAAACTCGCCGGCGGCGTGCCGGGCTCGGAACTCGTCGCGATCAGCCGGATTGGCGCGGAATGGGGGGCAGTACGGCAGTATCTGGCGATGCTGGGCGAGCGCGCCGCGTGAGCGTCGCGGCGCGCGCCGGCATCACTCTTCGTCCATCAACCGGACCTTGACCCGCTTGCCTTTGATTTTCCCGGCATTGAGCTTGCGCAGCGCGTCGTGCGCCACGCCGCGCTCGAGCGCGACATAGGTCGAGAACTCGGTCACGTTGATCTTGCCGATCTGCTTGCCGTCGAACCCGGCGTCGCCGGTCAGCGCGCCGAGCACGTCGCCCGGGCGGATCTTGTCCTTGCGCCCGCCGAGGATCTGCAGCGTTTCCATCGGCGGCAGCAGCGTGTCGGTGCCGGTCGGCGTCAGCTCCGCGAGCGGATGCCATTCGACCTCGCGCTTCTGCGCCTGCTCGATCCCGCCGACGCGACCCATTTCGTCCATGCTCGCGAGGCTCAGCGCCCAGCCGTCCTGATCCGCGCGGCCGGTGCGGCCGATGCGGTGCACGTGCACTTCGGGGTCGGGCGTCACGTCGACGTTGATCACCGCCTCGAGCTGCGCGATGTCGAGCCCGCGCGCGGCGACGTCAGTTGCCACCAGCACCGAGCAGCTGCGGTTCGCGAACTGGATCAGCACCTGGTCGCGCTCGCGCTGGTCGAGCTCGCCGTGCAGCGCGAGCGCGTGGAAGCCCTGCGCGTGCAGCACGTCGAGCAGGTCGCGGCACTGCTGCTTGGTGTTGCAGAACGCGATCGTGCTCACCGGCCGGTAGTGGTTCAGCAGCTGGCCCACCGCATGCAGCCGCTCGTCTTCCGTCACTTCATAGAAGCGCTGGCGGATCTTGCTGTCGTCGTGGCGCTCCGCGAGTTTCACTTCCTTCGGGTTGCGCAGGAACTGCTGGCTCAGCTTCGCGATGCCGTCCGGGTAGGTCGCGGAGAACAGCAGCGTCTGGCGCGTGGTCGGGCACATCCGCGCGACCTTCGCGATGTCGTCGAAGAAGCCCATGTCGAGCATCCGGTCGGCTTCGTCGAGCACCAGCGTATTCAGTGCGTCGAGCTTCAGGTTGCCGCGATCGAGGTGATCCATGATGCGGCCCGGCGTGCCGACGACGATGTGCGCGCCGTGCTCGAGGCTCTGCGTTTGCGGGCGCATCGGCGTGCCGCCGCACAGCGTCAGCACCTTCACGTTTTCCTCGGCGCGCGCGAGGCGGCGCACTTCCTGCGTGACCTGATCGGCGAGTTCGCGCGTCGGGCACAGGATCATCGCCTGCACGTCGAAGCGGCGCGCGTCGAGGCGGGCCAGCAGCGCGAGCGAGAACGCGGCGGTCTTGCCGCTGCCCGTCTTCGCCTGCGCGATCAGGTCCTGGCCGGCCAGCGCGATCGGCAGGCTCGCGGCCTGGATCGGCGTCATGTCGACATAGCCGAGCTGCGCGAGGTTGGCGAGCGTGGCGGGCGTCAACGACAGCGCGCTGAACGGCGTGGCGGTCGGCTGGGTCATTCCAGGTCTCCGAGGTAAGGGCGGCCTTCCATCTGCTCGTAGACGACCTTGCCTTCGTCGTCTTCGAAGCGTTCGAGGTAGTTGCGCGCGCCGCACAGCGGGCAGCGGAACAGCAGCCCCTGGCCTTCGTCCTTGATGACGACGTCGGACTGCTCCCACGGCGTGCCGCAGCTCTGGTTTCGGCAGGTAAACACGGTCTTTCTCCAGCTGAATTCGGTTGTGCGCCCTTAGCGGGCGGGCGCGGGCGTCACACGGCCACGGCGGTCGCGTGCGCCCTCGGGAACGGGGCGGTGCGGACGGTGGCGTGAGGGTGCGACGCTGCGGATGATGGATCGGGAGGGCGATTCGGGATCGCGCGTGCCGCAATTCTAGCGGATACCGCGCACGGTGCCGGGCCGGATGCGGCGGAATCGGCGCAAACGGTCGATTTCACCCGGGCGCCGCGATCTTGCGGCCGGTGGCACGCGCCACGGCGCCGGTCGCCGACGCAAAAACGGCCATCCTCACGGATGGCCGCAGATGACGGATCGCCTCCCCGTTCTTCGGAGCGAGAGGCGATCCGTCTTTCAGTCGAAACAGGACGGAACGGGCAACGGCCTGCCCGTCGCGTTTCGCGTCGCCGCTCGGCGCGTTACAGCGCCATGTCGGCCGAAGCCTTCGCCGGGCGGGCCGGCGCGGTGCCGGTGGCCTGCGACGGCGTGTTGACGTCGATCTTCGGCGGCGGCGACAGCTGCAGCACGTCGCTGGTGTAGGTCCATTCCTCGACGACCTTCGCCGGGCTGTCGTTCAGCTTCGTGCCGTAGCTCGGCACGATCTGGCGGATCTTCTGCTGCCACTCGGGCGTCGCGACCTTGTCCTTGAACACCTTCTTCATCAGGTTCAGCATGATCGGCGCGGCCGTCGACGCGCCCGGCGATGCGCCGAGCAGGCCTGCGATGCTGCCGTCCTGCGACGCGACGATTTCGGTGCCGAGCTTCAGCACGCCACCCTTCACCGGGTCGCGCTTGATGATCTGCACGCGCTGGCCAGCTTGCCACAGGCGCCAGTCTTCCTTCTTCGCGTTCGGGAAGTATTCCTTCAGCGCGTTGAAACGATCGTCATCCGACAGCATCAGCTGGCCGGCGAGGTACTGGACCAGCGGGAATTCGTCCACGCCCACGCGCATCATCGGTGCGACGTTGTGCGTGTTGGTGCTCTTGAGCAGGTCGAAGTACGAACCGTTCTTCAGGAACTTGGTCGAGAACGTCGCGAACGGCCCGAACAGGATGATCTTCTTGCCGTCGATGATCCGCGTGTCGAGGTGCGGCACCGACATCGGCGGCGAGCCGACCGACGCCTTGCCGTATGCCTTCGCGAGATGCTGCTTCACGACTTCGGGGTTCTCGGTCACGAGGAACGAGCCGCCGACCGGGAACGCGCCGTAGTCCTTCGCCTCGGGGACGCCCGACGCCTGCAGCAGGTGCAGCGCACCGCCGCCCGCGCCGATGAACACGAACTTCGCGTCGACCGATTGCGCCGGCTCATCCGAGTGCAGCTTGACCCAGCTCACGTGCCACGTGCCGTCGGCGTTGCGTGAGATCTCGCGCACTTCGCTCGACAGCGACAGCGTGAAGTTCGGCTGCGTTTTCAGGTAGCCGACGAACTGGCGCGTGATCTCGCCGAAGTTCACGTCGGTGCCGATCGGCGTCCACGTTGCTGCGACCTTTTGCTTGGGGTCACGGCCTTCCATCATCAGCGGCACCCACTGCTTGATCTGGTCGTAGTCTTCCGAATACTGCATCCCGCGGAACAGCGGGCTCGCCTGCAGCGCTTCGTAGCGCTTCTTCAGGAAGCGCACGTTGTCGTCGCCCCACACGAAGCTCATGTGCGGCGTCGAGTTGATGAACGAATGCGGGTTCTTCAGCACGCCCTGCTTGACCTGCCACGCCCAGAACTGGCGCGAGATCTGGAACGACTCGTTGATCTCGATCGCTTTCGAGATGTCGATCTTGCCGTCTGCCTTCTCCGGCGTGTAGTTGAGTTCGGCGAGCGCCGAGTGGCCGGTGCCGGCGTTGTTCCAGCCGTTCGAGCTTTCCAGTGCGACGCCGTCGAGGCGCTCGACCATCGTCATCGACCAGTCAGGTTGAAGCTCGTGCAGCCAGACGCCGAGCGTCGAGCTCATGATGCCGCCGCCCACCAGCAGGACGTCGACCTTCTTCGTATCGGCGGCATGCGCGGACGAAGTCGCGACGCACAGCGCGAGCGCCGACAGTATTACCCGTAACGTTTTGATCACAGCAGATCCCTTTTTCAACTTGGATGCATCGGTTTGCCAAGCCGCCCGGCGCGTGTGTCGACCGCGGTGAAACACGTATCCGGAGATCCGGATCGCGAATCCGGAATTCCGGATCGACGCCGCGCGCCGTTGCATTTGCGCACGCGAAACCGTCGGGAAGGACACCTTCGGATCGGCTTCCTGCGGGCAGGCAAGCGCCTGCGTCACAGTGGCGCACAACGCGCCCGGGCCCTTGCGGCAAGCCTGAGCGGAAGGCGCTTCAGGCTGCGTGGAAAGAGGCCGCGCGCGACGCGTTTTGCGGGGGCGGGATGGCAAGGGGCGCGTAATGTAACCGAACTCGTTTGCTGTGTCACAAACGAAAAATACCGTTGTTTTTGTGGGGTTTTTTGCGTGTCCGGGTTTCCGGAATGACGGTCGCGGGAAGCGGGAAAGCTGGGGATAACTGCGCGGGATCGGGAGGGGATGTCGAGGGGGGCTGCGTCGCGTCGCGGCAGTGCGCCGCGACACGATCGCGTGACGTCAGGTCACTTTACTTCGCGGCAGCGTTCCGGCAGAACTGGTCGTACGCCTGCGCCGAGTTCGCGAAGCCCTTCTGCTTGGCGAGTTCCCACGGGCGTTCGCATTGTCGCGTTGCTTCGCACCACGAATAGCCGGCCGACGGGATGCAGCCGTGTGCATCGCGATCGCTGCCGGGCATCGGCGGTACGGCCGGCGCCGACGATTGAGCCGGCGATTGCGCCGGCGGCGCGGATTGCGCGGCACAGGCGCTCAGGACAAACGCGCAGGCCAGCGTGGCGGCCAGCGAAGCGGAAGGGATGAAACGCTTCATAGGGTAGTGCTCCATGGGATGAGTTTCGGAGAATCGGGTGGCGGCCTGCGCGTTCGCCGCATCGTTCAGTCGCCCGGCACCGGCACGCGCGACGAGAACTTCACTTCGCGCAACGCGAGGCTCGACTGGATCGACGACACCCCGGCCTGCTTGCGCAGCACGCGCTCGACGAATTCCGCATACGCGTCGAGATCGGCCGCGACGACCTGCAGGATGTAGTCGGCCGCGCCCGTGATCTTGTGGCAGGACGTCACCTCGTCGTGCTGCCGGATCACGTCCTCGAAGTGATCGGAATCCTGGTCGGAGTGCATGTTGAACGTCACCTGCACGAATGCGAACACGTTCATGCCGAGCGCGCGCCGGTCGAGGTTCGCCTGGTAGCCGGTGATCACGCGTTCGTCCTCGAGCCGCTTGCGGCGCCGCCAGCAGGGCGTGACGCTCAGCGACAGCTTCTCGCCGAGCGTCGCGTTCGACAGCGCGCCGTCGTCCTGCAGCAGGCGCAGCATGGCGCGGTCGACGCCATCCAGTTCGGCCGAAGCGCGATTTTTGCTCATTTCCGGGATTCCGTAGGCGGTTTTCTCAAAATTGTACGAAAGCCGCGCGTCGAAAGCAAAGCTATTGCCGGTTGCCGTCAATAAACTGTTGCCACCCTCACTGCAACGGTCAACCATGCTCACGGTCTACAGCAGCGATCACCAACTGCATCGCGGCGTCGAATTGAAGGACGGCGCGATCACCGATTCGTTCGAAAACCCCCTTCGCGCCGAAACGGTGCTTGCGCAGGTGCGTGCCGCCGGTCTCGGCGACGTGATCGCGCCGAAACCGTTCGACCGCGCCCACTACGCGGCCGCGCACAGCGCGCGCTACGTCGATTTCCTCGCCGGCGCGTGGGACGAGTGGACCGCGACGGGCCGCACCTGCCAGGCGCTGCCGCTCGTGTGGCCGGTGCGCGCGATGCCGGCGGCCGCGACGCCGCCCGCGTTCATCGACGGCAAGCTCGGTTTCTACGCGATGGACGCCGGTGCGCCGATCAACGCCGGTACGTGGGATGCCGTGAGCGCGAGCGCGAACTCCGCGCTCACCGGTGCCGACCTGCTGTCGAGCGGTGCAACGCGCGCGGCGTTCGCGCTGTGCCGCCCGCCCGGCCATCACGCGGGCCGCGAGTACATGGGCGGCTATTGCTACCTGAACAACGCGGCGATCGCCGCGCAGCACTGCGTCGCGCAAGGCGCGGCACGCGTCGCGGTGCTCGACGTCGATTTCCACCACGGCAACGGCACGCAGGACATCTTCTACGACCGCGCGGACGTGTTGTTCGCGTCGATCCACGGTGAGCCGCCGGTGTCGTACCCGTACTTCTCCGGCTACGCGGACGAGCGCGGCATCGGCGCGGGCGAAGGGTTCAACCTGAACCTGCCGCTGCCGAAGGGCACGCTGTGGGATACCTACTCGGCGGCGCTCGATCACGCGGCCACCGCGATCGCCGCGCATGCACCCGACGCGCTCGTCGTCTCGCTCGGCGTCGACACCTTCGAGCACGACCCGATCAGCCACTTCCGGCTGCGTTCGCCCGACTACCTGCGCATCGGCGCGGCGCTCGCGCGCCTGAACGTGCCGACGCTGTTCGTGATGGAAGGCGGCTACATGGTCGACGAGATCGGCATCAATGCGGTCAACGTGCTGCTGGGATTCGAAGGGCGCGCGTAACGCGCGGCGCCGACTGTTTCAACGGCGGCCGTGCTCCGTGCAGGCCGCCGCAACCGTGGAGCAAGGGCATGACGCGATATCTGGATGTGACGAGCGTATCGACGCTCGTGGCTGAAGTCGGGATGACGCAGATCCTGACGACGATGGCCTCGTATATCGAGCAGGACTACCGGCGCTGGGAGACGTTCGAGAAGACCGCACGCCTCGCCAGCCATTCGACCGATGGCGTGATCGAGCTGATGCCGACGTCGGACGCGCGGCTGTACGCGTTCAAGTACGTGAACGGCCATCCGAAGAACACCAAGGCCGACCTGCTGACGGTGATGGCATTCGGCGTGCTGGCCGACGTCGATACCGGCTATCCGCTGCTGCTCAGCGAGATGACGCTGACGACGGCGATTCGCACCGCTGCGACCTCTGCATTGGTCGCACGCTTTCTCGCGCGTGCCGACGCGCGTTCGATGGCGCTGATCGGCAACGGCGCGCAGAGCGAATTCCAGGCGATCGCGTTCCGCGAGATGCTCGGCATCGACGAGCTACGCGTGTTCGACATCGACCCGGCCGCGACCGACAAGCTGATCCGCAACCTCGCGCCGTTCACGGCGCTGCGCGTGATCCGCTGCGGGTCGGCGGCGGAGGCCGTGCGCGGCGCGGATATCGTGACGACGGTCACCGCCGACAAGACCAACGCGACGATCCTGACGCCGGACATGATCGAGGACGGGATGCACGTGAACGCCGTGGGCGGCGATTGCCCGGGCAAGACCGAGCTGCATGCGGACGTGCTGCGGCGTGCACGCGTCGTCGTCGAGTACGAGCCGCAGACGCGCATCGAAGGCGATATCCAGCAGATGCCGGCGGATTTCCCGGTGATCGAGTTCGCGCGGATCGTGGCGGGTGCCGAACCGGGCCGCGAATCGGATGCGCAGGTGACGGTGTTCGACTCGGTCGGCTTCGCGCTCGAGGATTTCTCGGCGCTGCGCTACCTGAACGCGGCGGCACGCGAGCGCGAGATCGGCATCGAGCTCGACCTGATTCCCGCGCCGCGCGATCCGAAGGACCTGTACGGCGTGGCGACGCGTGGCGAGAACGCCGTGCTGCCGGCCGGGATGGGCCGTGCGGTGCAGGAAGCGCTGCACCATTGACCGCAACCGCTTCGTCATCCGAACCACAACACGTCCCGCATTGAACGGGGCCCACCAGACTGACCAGGAGACAGACATGCTTCGACATCCCATGACGGCACTCGCCGCGGCGGCCGCGCTCACGTGCGCGCTGTCCGCACATGCGGACGAAATCGTGCGCATCGGCCACGTCGCGCCGCTGACGGGCGCGATCGCGCACCTCGGCAAGGACAGCGAGAACGGCGCGCGCCTCGCGGTCGAGGAAATCAATGCGAAGGGGCTGACGATCGGCGGCAAGAAGGTCACGCTGCAGCTCGACGCGCAGGACGACGCGGGCGATCCGCGCACCGCGACGCAGGTTGCGCAGCGGCTCGTCGACGACAAGGTCGTCGGTGTCGTCGGCCATCACAACTCGGGCACGTCGATCCCGGCGTCGCGCGTCTATCGCGACGGCGGCGTCGTGCAGATCTCGCAGGCCGCGACCAACCCGACGTACACGCAGCAGGGCTTCAAGACGACCTATCGCGTGGTGGCGACCGACGCGCAGCAGGGGCCGGCGCTCGCGATGTACGCGGCGAAGAACATGGGCATCAAGACGGTGGCCGTGGTCGACGATTCGACCGCGTACGGGCAGGGCCTCGCGACCGAGTTCGAGAAGGCCGCGAAGGCCGCCGGGATGAAGGTCGTGTCGCGCGACGCGACCAACGACAAGGCGATCGACTTCCGCGCGATCCTCACGAAGATCAAGGGCGCGAACCCGGACGCGATCATGTACGGCGGCATGGATGCGACGGGCGGGCCGCTCGCGAAGCAGGCGCGGCAGCTCGGCATGCGCGCGAAGATCCTCGCCGGCGACGGCGTGTGCTCGACCGACCTGCCGAAGCTCGCGGGCCCGGCGTCCGACAACGTCGTGTGCTCCGAAGCCGGCATCGCGCTCGAGAAGATGCCGGGCGGCGCGGCGTTCGTGAAACGCTACGAAGCGCGTTATCACCAGCCGATGCAGGTGTATGCGCCGTTCTCGTATGACGCCGTGTACATCATCGTCGACGCGATGAAGCGCGCGAACTCGACCGACCCGGCGAAGGTGCTGGCTGCGATGCCGGCGACCGACTACAAAGGCGTGATCGGCGAGACGAGCTTCACGCCGCAGGGCGACCTGAAGCACGGCGCGATCTCGGTGTTCACGTACAAGAGCGGCAAGAAGGCGCTGCTCGACATCGTGCAGATGTAACGCAGCACGAACCGGTATCGCGCGCTCACCGCAGGCGCAGACCTCAGGCCGCGATACCGGCGAACACGTCAAGATCGGCCACGCCTGGCACGAGGTGGGGCTGCCGCAGCCAGTCGAACGCGAGTTCGACGATGAGCGGCGTCGGCTGGCTGCAATTCAACGACCCGAGCGATTCGGAGTCGATCCAAGCGCAATGCGCGATCTCGTTCGTCGGGCGCGCGATCGCGTCCGGCGCGATGTCGGCCAGAAACACGTGATGCAGCTTGTGCGTGCCGGCGATCCGGAGCAGATGGCGGGCGTGGCCGCACACGAGCCCGGTTTCTTCGAGCAGCTCGAGCCGCGCGGCGTCGCGCAGCGATTCACCGGGCCGCGGCTTGCCGCCGGGCAGCGCCCAGCGGGCATTCAACCGCGCGACCAGCAGGATCCGGCCGCCGCGCCGGCAGAGGACGGTCGCACGTTCTTTCATGATGGTTTCCCGATTGCAGGTCCGCACGTCGCATCGACGGGCATAAAAACGCCGCCCGTAACGGGCGGCAAGGAACGGAGAGATTCACTACCAGGGTGCCGGACGGAATGGTCGTCTCGTCCGGGATGGCCATTGTCGCGATGTCACGCGGGGCGGTGAATCAGACCGGTCCGATTTGACGTGCGACAGCGCGCGAAACCGCATCGGGCCGCCTCGAAGCCGCAGGGGTGGCCCAGCCGCCAGCGTTGCGGCACAATCCGTTCAGCCGGCCCGCCCGCCGCGCATCGCACCCGACCGTTTTCCGGAAACCAACATGAACAACATCGAAGGCAATCGGCCGCCGCGTCGCGCATCGAAGATGCGGCTGGTGCTGCGTCAGTACTTCAACCTGCGTGAAGGGCAGGCCGATTACGCATCGATCGATCGCGACCTCCGGGCGGGCATCGGGCTGCGCGGCACGAATCTGTGGATCCTGATGTCGGCCATCGCCATCGCGTCGATCGGCCTCGACGTCAACTCGACGGCCGTGATCATCGGCGCGATGCTGATCTCGCCGCTGATGGGGCCGATCATGGGCCTCGGCTACGGGATCGGCATCTACGATTTCGGGTTGATTCGCCGGTCGCTGCAGAACCTCGGCATCGCAACGTTGATCAGCCTCGCGACGTCGACGCTGTACTTCTCGTTGAGCCCGCTCACGGGCGAGCACTCCGAGCTGCTTGCCCGCACGTCGCCGAGCATCTGGGACGTGCTGATCGCACTGTTCGGCGGGCTCGTCGGCATGGTCGGCGCGACCCGCAGCGAAAAGACCAACGTGATCCCCGGCGTGGCGATCGCGACCGCGCTGATGCCGCCGCTGTGCACGGCCGGCTACGGGCTCGCGCACGGCAGCCTGCCGTATTTCGCCGGCGCGTTCTACCTGTTCTCGATCAACTGCGTGTTCATTGCATTCGCGACGGTGATCGTCACGTGGGTGATTCGCGCGAAGCCGGCGACGCCCGTCGACGCCGCGGTTCAGCGCAACGTCCGGCGCTTCGTGCTGGCAGCGGTGCTGGCGACCGCGGTGCCGAGCGTCGTGCTGGCCTACCGTCTCGTGACGCAGGAGGTGTTCAACGCGCGCGCCGAGCAGTTCATCAAGGCCGAGCTGTCGTTGCCGTTGAGCGTGGTGGCGAGCAAGCACATCGACCCGGTGAAGCGGACCATCGACGCGGTGCTCGTCGGCCAGCGCGTCGACCAGCACCGGCTCGATGCGCTGTCGTCGAAGTTGCCCGGATACGGGCTGACGCACGCGACGCTCGTCGTGCGCCAGGCCGGGGACGAGCGGATCGATGCGCGTGCGCTCGAAACGTCGTTGAAGGCGACGCTCGCGCAGCAGCTCGTCGAGGCGCAATCGGCCGCGCAGCAGGACGCGCTGGACAAGGACGATGCGATCGCGAAACTGCAGCGGCAGCTCGACGCGCAATCCGCCGACCGCGCGGAACTCGACCGGGTCGCGCATGAACTGAGCGTGCAGTATCCGCAGGTGCGGCAGGTGCGGTATGCGAATGCGTTCGAGTGGGATGGCGCCGCGAGCGCGCCGGGCGCGGACGCGGTGCCGACCTTCGTCGTGTCGACGGCGAAGCCGATGCCGCGCGCGGAACGCGCACGGCTCGAAGCGTGGCTGAAGGTGCGGCTGGGGCCGAAGCCGGTGCGGCTCGTCGTGGCGGGCTGACGCGGCGCTGCGTCGGGTCGCCGCGTCGCCCGGCCGCCGTGTGAGCAGGCGCTAGGCCTGCTTGTCGAGGCTCACGGGCTGACGGTCCGTGTCGTGCACGATGTGCAACTCGCGCGTGCGGATCGGCAGTGCGCAGTTCGCGTCGGCGAGCGTCTTGCGTACCTGGCGCGCAATGCGCCAGCGCATCGCCCAGAACTTGTCCGTATGCGTCCATACGCGCATGTTCGCGACGACCGTGCTGTCGTCGAAGCGCATCACCATCACGTCCGGCGCGGGATCCTGCAGCACGTCGGGATCGGCCGCGGCCAGCGCGCGCAGCGCGTCGAGCGCCCGATCGATATCGTCGTGCACCGACACTTCCACTTCGAGATCGAGGCGGCGCGTCGGATTGCGCGTGTAGTTGCGGATCGAGCTGCCCCACAGCGCGCTGTTCGGCACGTACTCGCAGATGCCGTCCGGCTTCGTCAGTCTCGTCATGAAGAGCCCGACCTCGTCGACGGTGCCCGCGACGCCCGTGCCGCCGTCGATATAGTCGCCGACCTTGAACGGCCGCAGCAGCAGAAGCATGATGCCGGCCGCGATGTTCTGCATCGTGCCCTGCAGCGCGAGCCCGATCGCGAGGCCGGCCGCGCCGAGCACCGCGATGAGGCTCGCGGTTTCGATACCGAGCTGCGACAGCGCGCCGACGATCGCGACGATGCGGATGCCCCACACGGCGACGTCGCAGAGGATCGGCCGCAGCGTGTCGTCGACGCGCTCCTTGTTCGAGAGCAGGCGGTTCAGCCAGTTGCCGATGCGTTTCGACAGCCACCAGCCGGCGACGAGCAGCGCCAGGCCGGCGCATAGCTTGAGGGAGAGGGTGGACAACGCGTTCCACAGGAACGTCCAGCGTTCCGGATGTAGTTGATCGAGAAACATTAACGGGATTCCGGGTTGAAGAAACGATGCGTGACGCGTGGCGTGCCCGCCGTGGTCGGGCAGGCTTGCGCTCACGCGCCGGGCAGCGTTCGACCGTACATGGGGCACGATGGTTCGCGCGAATGAGTGGGGTCGAATGCCGCGTAGCTGTGCCGTCAGGCCGAGAAATCGAGATTTCGATTTAGTACGAAGCGGCTTTTCATTCAAATGAGACTGGTCCTATTCAACCGCTTCGATCGCGCCGCTACACTCGTTTTCACGTTGCCGGGTCGCGACGATCGTTCCTCCGCGATACCCGGTTCTTTCCCGATTTTTCACTGACAGACAGCGAGTGACGACGTCATGCGGTTAGACCTGCGTTTCCGTCTCGCACGCGAACAAGGTCAATCCGCACAGCGCGGCGTTCACGGTTTCCCGATGCGCCGCACGCTGCTGCGCGGCGTCATCGCGGCGGCCTGTGTGGCCGGCGCACCGGGTACGGTGGCATACGCGTCTCACGACGCCGCGCCGTTTTCACCCGGGGCGGCTGACCTTGTCGACGTGCCCTTTTTCAATGCCGCGCGCACGACGTGGGGCGGTTTGCATGCATCGACGGCCGCGCCGCTCGACGTCGCCTACGCGTCACGTGCGTTGGCCGTGCCGGCAGTCGGCGAACGCGACGACCCTGTTGCGCGCTTCGGCGCCTGCGTGGCTTACCGCGTGCTGTGCGACGCCGCGCGCGGGGCGGTCGAACGCGCGTATGCGTCAAGGTTCGATTACGGTCTTGCGTCGGCGTTGCCCGCGACGGGCGAGCAGGCTGCGTTCGAGCGGCGTCCGGTCGATCTCGCCGCTGCCGAGCCGTTCGTGCTTGCGCAAGCTGATCGCGGCGCGCGGGCCGGCGCGATCGTCGGCAGCCTGCAGGCGTCGCTGGCGCGCGCCGATCTGCCGGCCGGCGTTACCGCGCAGATCACCCGCCTGCTCGCCGGTCGCATCGACCTGAAACAGCGCGGTGCACACGGCGATACGTTTCGCGTCGCATACGAACCCGACGGCAGCGCCAAGCAGCGGGGCGGCGTGCGCGTGACGGCGCTGGAGCTTCGCCTGCATGGCCAGCACGTCGCGGGCGTGTGGTTTGCGCCCGACGCCGGCTCGCCGGGCGCCTATTACGACCTCGACGGCATGCCGCTCGCCGGTTCCCGATTTGCGATGCCGGTCAGCGCAAACCGCATCAGCTCGCATTTCGGTACGCGCGTGCATCCGGTGACCGGCACGCGTCATGTGCATTCCGGCGTCGACCTCGCGGCGCCGGCCGGGCGCGCGGTTCATGCGTCGGAGCGCGGCGTCGTGACGTTCATCGGCACCGAGCCGCGCGGCTACGGCAAGTACGTGGTGGTCCGCCATGACGACGGTTATGCGTCGTACTACGCACACCTGTCGGCATTCGAGCCGGCGCTGCGAACCGGCATGCGGGTTGCGCGCGGCCAGCGCGTCGGCGCGGTCGGCAGCACGGGTACGGCCACGGGGCCGCATCTGCACTTCGAGGTCCGGCGGCATGACCGTCTCGTCGACCCGGTCGTGCTGGTACAGGCGGGCAAGGCAGCGAAGCTGAAGGGTGAACGGCGCGTGGCGTTCAACCGCGTGGTGCGCGATATGCGCACGCGCTTGGCGTCGGCGGCGTGGTCGCTGCCGGTGGCGATGGTGAAGCCTGCCGGATCGCGAGCTGGTTGACGGTGGGCGAGGTGCCGCCGGCCGTGGCTGGCGGCGTCGTTGCATGCGTGCGTCGGCGCGTGTGCCGGCAATGCCGAATTGCCGGTCATCGTGCGAAGCAACATGGCCGGATCGGCACACAGCCATCGCGCGACCAGTCGATCGTCGAATGGCGTCAAATTTGCCGGATGCTTCAATTCATCTTCTTCATCAAAGCAAGGTTTGTCTGAAACTCGGCAAATTCAACCGCTTTACTTTTCCGCTTGCTCTCCGCTGCGACGATGCGACGTTTGCCGCACCGCAACAGCGCACCCCATTCCGTTATTTCCGAATGCGAAATTAATCCCGCGCTGATTACCGATATCACCCGTTCTGATCTTGCGATTATTTCAAAGCGGGTGATATAACCCGTTTCACGCACCGATTTGCAGCAATAACGTCACCAATAAATGCGAGCGGAACGATGAAAAGAACGACGCGGAACCTGGGTTTGGGCGGAGTGGCGATCCTGACCGGCGCGATGCCGGTGGGGGCCTATGCGGCATGTATCCCGGCTGCACCACCGGGCAGCGGCACGACGGTCACGTGCTCCGGTGCCGGCATCCCGTCGGTCATGGCCGCGACCGGCAGCACCGGCGTGACGATCAATATCAATGCAGGCGCGACGGGCAGCTACGTGCTCACGTCCACGCCGACACCGTTCTCCGTCGATACCCAGAGCGCGATTACCAACAACGGCAACCTGTCGATGTCCGGCAACGGCACGGGCGTCGCGAATCGCGGCGCGGTGCTGCTCGGCGTGAACAACGGCAACACGCTGACCAATGCCGCTCCGGGCGTGATCTCGACGACCGGCGCCTACAACGACGGGATGGCCGCGAACGGCAACAACAACACGCTCGTCAACAACGGTTCGATCACGACCACCGGCAACAACTCATACGGGATGACGGCCGCGTGGGGGCAAAGCAACCCCGGCGCGTCGGGCAACCAGATCGTCAACACGGGCACCGTGACGACATCGGGCAACAACGCGCGCGCGGCGTCGCTGCTCGGCGGCAACGGCACGATTACCAACAGCGGCACGCTGACGTCGAACGGCCGCGATGCACCGGCCGTATACATGCAGGGCAACAACGACACGCTGGTCAACAGCGGCACGATCCAGACGACCGGCACCGCGACGAGCGGCGGTAGCGTCGATGCGGTCGTGTCGAATACGCTTGGCAGCTCGTTCACCGCGACGATCACGAACCAGGCCGGCGGCAAGATCATCAGCAACAACGGGATCGGGGTGCGCTCGACCAACGGCGCGACGACGATCACCAACGCGGGCCTGATCCAGGGTGGCGGCGGCACCGCGATCCAGGGCGGCAATGGCAACGTGACGCTGATCCTGCAGACCGGCTCGCAAATCGTCGGCACCGCGAATGGCGGCGCCGGCACCAACACCGTGACGCTGCAGGGCACGGGCACGGCGTCGAATGCATTCACGAATTTCCAGAGCCTGACGATGACTGGCGCCGACTGGACGTGGGCCGGCACCGGCACGTTCTCGACCGCGCTCGTGCAGAGCGGCACGCTGAACCTCACGGGCACGCTCGGCACGACCACGGCGTCGGTCGTGGCCACGGTCAATGCGGGCGCGACGCTGCAGGCGAATGCGTCGAACCTGCCGTTGTCGGTGACCGACAACGGGCTCGTGCGTTTCCAGCAGGACAGCGCCGGCACGTACACGGGCACGATCAGCGGGGCGGGCGCAGTGGAGAAAACCGGTGCGGGCACGCTGACGGTTACGCCCGCGGCTGCGGGCGGCAACACGTATTCCGGCGGCACGACGATCACGCAAGGCACGCTGTCGGTCGCGGCGGACAACGCGCTCGGCGCGGCGTCGGGCGGGCTCACGTTCAACGGCGGCACGCTGCAGCTCGGCAGTTCGTTCAATCTGGCGTCGGGCCGCGCGGTGTCGATCACGCCGTCAAGCAGCGGCACGATCGATACGCAGGGTTTCAACACGACGTTGACGCAGAACATCGCGGGTGGCGGAGGTTCCCTGACCAAGCTCGGCAGTGGCACGTTGACGCTGAACGGCCCCAGCAACGCCATGGGCTTCACCGACATCAAGGCTGGAACGCTGGTGCTCGGCGATGGACTCGGCGGACCGGCCACGATGACCGGGGGTGGCATGGTGAGGATCGAGCCGGGTGCGACATTCGGCGGTTACGGCAGTGTGGCGGGCGACGTAGTCAACTATGGCACGGTTTCTGTCGCGAACGCGTTGAGTGGTCTCGCGAGCGGTCACACCGGCAACCTGGAAATCAAGGGAGATCTGACAAACGCGGGGCTCTTGCAACTGGGCGGCAGCGGCGTCGGCAATACGCTGACGATCATCGGCGGCGGCTACTCGGGCCAGAGCGGGACGGTCGCGGTGAATACGTATCTGGCGGGAGACGGGGCGGCTTCGGACCGGCTGATCGTCGGCGCTGGCGGGATCGACGGCTCGAGCATGCTGAAGGTGACAAACGTCGGCGGCCCCGGCGCGCAGACAACGGGCGATGGTATTGAGGTCGTACAGGTGACCAACGGCGCGACGTCGAGCGCGGGCGCGTTTTCCCTGTCCGGAGGGACGGTGAGTGCTGGTGCATATTCGTACTTCCTTGCGAAAGGCGGCGCGGCGACCGGCACCGGCGACAACTGGTACCTGCGCAACACGGTGCCGCCGAAACCGCAGCCGCCGGTCGTCGAGCCCGGCCAGCCGACCCCACCGACCGAGCCGCCGATCACGCCGGCCGAAGGCACGCCGGAATCGATCGTCGAGGCCGTCGACAACGCGGGAACGGGCGGCAATGCCGAGCCGATCTACCGGCCCGAAGTGCCGCTGTACGCGGAAGCGCCTGCTGTCGCACGCCAGCTCGGGCTGCTGCAGATCGACACCTTCCACGACCGCCAAGGCGAACAGGGCTTATTGGCCGAGAACGGTTCGATACCCGCATCGTGGGCGCGCGTGTGGGGCGGCCACAGCGACATCAAGCAGAAGGGCGACGTGACACCGTCATACGACGGCACGGTGTGGGGGATGCAGGTCGGGCAGGATCTGTACGCGGACACCACCGCGAGCGGCCATCGTAACCACTACGGCTTCTTCCTTGGGTTCTCACGCGCGGTCGGCGACGTGAACGGCTTCGCGCTCGCGCAGCAGGACCTGGGCGTCGGCTCGCTGCAGGTCAATGCGTACAACCTCGGCGGCTACTGGACGCACATCGGCCCGGGCGGCTGGTACACCGATGCCGTGCTGATGGGCAGCGCGCTCACGGTGCGCACGCATTCGACCGACAACGTCGGCGGCTCGACGAACGGCAACGCGTTCACGGGTTCGGTCGAGGCCGGGTTGCCGATCGCGCTCGGCTACGGGCTGACGCTGGAGCCGCAGGCGCAGCTCGTGTGGCAATGGCTGTCGCTCGACCGCTTCAACGACGGGATCTCGAGCGTGAGCTGGAACAACGGCAACACGTTCCTCGGCCGGATCGGCGCGCGGCTGCAATATGCGTTCGAGGCGAACGGCGTGAGCTGGAAGCCGTACCTGCGCGTAAACGTGCTGCGCTCGTTCGGCACCGACGACCGGACTACCTTCGGCGGCTCGACGACGATCGGCACGCAGGTCGGGCAGACGGCCGGACAGATCGGCGCGGGGCTCGTGGCGCAACTGACGAAGCGCGGCAGCGTGTATGCGACGGTCAGCTACCTGACGAACCTCGGCGGCGAGCACCAGCGCACGATCACCGGGAATGCGGGCGTGCGGTGGGCGTGGTGATATCGACGATGACGATGACGATGCGTTGACCGACCGGCCGCGGCGAGCCAAGTCGCGGCCGATCAGGGCAAGCCACTTACGCAGCAGGTTCGACCGGCAACCATATTTCCAGCACGCCGGCGCCCGTCACCGGATCGTAGTCCGCGCTGTAGCGCTCGAACTCGGGTGCGTCGACCGCCTTGAATCCCGACGTCGGCAGCCAGCCATTCCAGATGCTGTAGATCGTCTGATGAAGCGTGGAGATGTGCCCTTTGTGTTCGAAGACCGCATACCGCTGCGGTTCGAGTTCGACGCAGCGCAACGGCGCGGTCAGCCGGTCGCGGCTGGTGACTTCCACGCCCGCGATGTACTCGAAGCTGCCATCCGCATCGGGATTGCAGCACACGCCGTAGGTCACATAGTCGACCTGGCCGGGAATGGTACCGATGTATGGGATGAACGATTGCCACAGCGCCGGAATGCCTTCGTTGGTTTCGAAGGTGTAGCGGTCGCTCATGCCGGCGATCAGCCGCTTGCCGGCGGTTTCGAAGCGCGACGGTACGACGTCGATGATCTTCAGTTCTTTCATGCGAAGCGGCTCCACAAGAGACAATCCGTCAAGGGTGCGCCGTGCCCGCACGTCCTCGGGCGTCATGCCGAAGCAATCGCGGAAGGCGCGCGTGAACGCCTCATGGGAGCCATAGCCGGCATCGAGCGCCACCTGCAGGATGTCCGGCGCGCCTTGCGCCAGCGCGCGTGCCGCACGCGTGAGCCGCCTCGACCGCACATAGCGCATCACCGGCCAGCCGGTATTCATCGAGAACAGGCGCGAGAAGCCGAAGCACGACATGTCGCAATTGGCGGAAATCCGGTCGAGCGTCAGTTCGCGGTCCAGCCGGGTTTCGATAAACCAGAGTGCTTGTCCTACCGGGTTCATGGCGTTCCAATGGGCGTGTCGGGCGGACTATATGGTATCGGCGGCGGAGGCATTTGATCGTTCTTGCAGGGCAGGCCCATGCAAGCGACCCTCGCTGACGAAAACGGGGCGGATGGCGTGACGGATGACATTGTCGCCGTCCTGCGCTACGCTCCCAACTCCGATACCACGAGTCGCAATAGCATGTCGTTCATCAGCACCGGCGTCGAGTATGGCCTGCATTGCCTGCTCTATCTCGCCGACACTTCCACCGGCGTGCGCGACGCGAGCGTGCGCGACCTCGCCGAGATGCAGGGCGTCTCCGTCGATTACGCGGCCAAGCTTTTCACGCGTCTCGCGAAGGCCGGAATCGTCGTGTCCAGCGAAGGCATTCGCGGCGGCTTCGCGTTGGCGAGACCCGCGCGCGATATCTCCGTGCAGGATGTCGTCGAAGCGATCGACGGCGACAAGCGGCTGTTCGACTGCCGCGAAGTGCGCGGCCAGTGTGCGGTGTTCGAAGGCGAGCCGCCCGCGTGGGCCACGCGCGGCACCTGTTCGATTCACGCGGTGATGCAGGCGGCGGAACGGGCGATGCGGGAGGAACTCAAGAAGCAGTCGCTCGCCGATCTTGCCGGGCAGGCCTGGTCGAAAGCGCCGGCAGGCTACGGCCCCAAGGTGGTCGGCTGGTTTGCCGATCGTGCGGCCAGCCGCGGCGGCGAGCGCTGATTCGCGTGACGTCGCGCCGCGATGGAGCGACGCGACACGACACGACGACACGCGGGATGCCTCTGCCGCACCCCGCGCATCGTGCGGGCAAACGCGCCGCTCAGGCCACGACGATCCGCAGCGGATCCGCGGCCGCCAGCGCTTCCGAGCGATCCGCGCGCGGCGGATAGATCCACTCGGAATTGATCTGGTGCTTGAGCTTCTTCGCCTCCGCCCCCTTCAGCTTCACTTCGCGATCCCAACCTTCCGTATAGACGGCGCCCCACGGGCCGAGATCCAGGCACGTCACATACTTCGGCTGGCTGTACGGGATCTGTTCCAGGCCCAGCAGATCGGCGGCCACGTTGTGCCCCGCCGAACGGCCCAGGTTCATCGCGTGCTGGCATGACATCATCGTGTGGTTGCCTTCGTCGTCGGTGGCCGCATACGCAACGTCGCCCGTCGCGTAGACACCCGGCACGCCTTCGACCGCCAGGTTGCGATCGACATGCAGGCGCCCCGTCGCGTCGCGGCGGCCCGGAACCTGTTCGGTCAGCGTGCTGGCGCGCAGGCCGGCTGTCCAGATCACGGTGCTCGACTCGATCCGCTCGCCGTCCGCCGTCGTGATGCCGCCCGCGTCGACCGATGCGACGCCGGACCCGAGCTTCCACGTCACGCCGAGCGTGCGCAGCGCCTCCTCGATCACGGGACGCGGGCCCGCGCCCAGGTCGGGGCCGATCGCGTCGTTGCGCTCGACGATCACGACCCGCACGTTCGCGTGCTCGCCCAGCGCGGCGCGCAGGCGGGCCGGCATTTCCGCTGCCGTCTCGATGCCCGTGAATCCGCCGCCTGCCACCACGACCGTATCGCGTGCCGTGGAGGCCGGCTGCAACGCCAGATCGCGAATGTGCGCTTCGAGTTCGACGGCTTCGTCGGTTTGATCGACGCTGAACGCGTGCTCGGCCAGGCCCGGAATCGCGGGGCGGAACAGGCGGCTGCCGGCCGCCAGCACGAGGCGGTCGTAGTCGAGCGTCGTCGCCTCGCCGTCCGTGCCCAGCACGTCGGCGGTCCGGTGCGCCACGTCGATGCGCTCGACCGTACCCTGGACGAACGTCACGCCCACCGCGTCGAAGATCTCGCCGAGCGGCGCCCGGAAGTTTGCCGGGCCTTCTTCATACAGGCGCGGACGGACGTGCAGATGCGCGTCGGGCGCCACCACGGTGATTTCCACGTCGGTTCGACCTTGCGCGTCCAGCACGCGCGCCGCGCTCAGCGCGCTCCACATGCCGGCGAAGCCGGCCCCGATCACAAGAATTCGCTTTGCCACTGATTGACTCCGGTTGATTGATGCATGGGGTCGGTAGACCACCGACGTTGCCTGCGCATCGATGCGCTCCATAACTACGATTCTATGAGTCGTAGTTATGGAGCGCAAGTCCTGTGTGCGGAATGGCGTGTCGATCAATCAGGGAGCGACCCGACGAAAGGCGGTGTCGGGCACGGGGAATTGCAGCGAAGCAAAGGCGATCGATGCGGGGTCGCAGCAGGACTGCGATCGGGCGCAACCGATTCGGATAGTCCGATGGGGCAGGGAGGCGAGAGGCCGTCGCGGCGCTAGGTCCGGCGCGCGGAAGCGAATCGCCACGCCGGGCGGCGTGGCGAGGGGGGCGGCGTGACGCTGCTTAACCGAGCGGCCAGTTCAGGATGGCGATACCGTCGTTGTAGTCACCGTCCGTCCCGTCTTCCGACCCGACCAGACCGAAGTAGGTCTTCTTGAAGATGTCGACCTGACGCGAGCCGATCTTCGACGGCTTGCCGTTTGCCGTCACGACCACGCGCACCTTCCCCTTGCCGGAGTTCACGATCTGCGTGTTCAGGTTCGCGTCCTGCGTGCCGGCGCCCTGGAACGTCGCGGCCGGTTTCGGGTTGTCGTCGATGAAGACCTCGATCGTCTGCTGCGCCGACGAATTGACCAGCGCGGTCACGCCGAACGCGATGTTCGGCGGCAGGTTGAAGAGGCCGTCGCGTTCGCCGCCGCCGGTCGTCGTGGCGTCCGGCTGCGTGGGCTGCGGCTGCGGTGTCGCTTTCGAGAAGTAGTTGACCACCGCCCCGACGCCGAACTTCGCCGCGGCGCCGGGCAGCACGCCGGGCGCGCCGGCCCACGTCACCGTGCAGGCGATCACCTGCCCGGCCGCATCGGCCTTCACCTTGTTTTGCCAGCTGCCGACGTCGAAGCTGTACGGGATCGTCGCGATGTCGACGAACACATCGTATTGCGGCAGCTTTTCGACGAGCTGCGCGGTCATGAACTGGCGCATCCGGTCGAGCACCGCCTGGTCGCCGTTCGCCTGGACGGCGGTGGCATCGTTGCCGGCGAGTTGCAGCAGGGCGTACAGATCGTCATGGGTAAACGGTTGTGACATGTCGTCCTCGTCTCGATGAAAGGTCTTGCGTTGCGCGGCCGGTGAATGGCGTTCGCCGTTGTCGCGCGCGGAGTACAGCGTGGAACTGCAACGGACTGCTCGAATGAATCGGTTTGCAATGGGTGGTTGGCCCCGTCGCCATTGCGGATTCGCCAACGGCGCGCACACGCCGCGCGCGCCGCGAGTCATCGTGTTCAGCCCAGCGGCCAGTTCAGGAACACGATGCCGTCGTTGTAGTCGTCGTCGGCGCCGTCTTCCGAGCCGACGATCCCGAAGTACGACTTCTTGAAAATGTCGACCTGCCGCGAGCCGAGCCGCGACGGCTTGCCGTTCGCCATCACGATCACGCGTACGCGCCCCTTGCCGGAATCGAGCACCTTGGTGCCGAGGTTCTGGTCCTGTACGCCGGCGCCCTTGAACGTGGCGGCCGGTTTCGGGTTGTCGTCGACGTAGATGTCGATCGTCTGGTCGTTCGCCGCGTTGGTGAGCGCGGTGACGCCGAACTTGATGTTCGGCGGCAGGTTGAACGTGCCGTCGCGCTCGCCGCCGCCGCCGATCGTGCCGCTACCCGTGCCGCTACCCGTGCCGCCCGGGTTGCCGCCCGCGCCGGTTTCGCCGCTTCCGCTTCCGCTGCCGGGCGACGACGATTGCGCGGCCGTGTCGCCGATCGCGGACAGGCTCGCGTACGAATCGATATGCATCGCGCTGCCGCGCACGCTTTTCCACTGGCCCTTCACGAACGTGACGCCGCTGCCGACGTTGATCGTCGCAACCAGCGTGAACGGCATGCGCCCGGTGGCTTCGGGCACTTTCGACGAATAGGTGAAGCAGCCGTCCGCGACGACGCCCTTGTCGGTCGCGATCGCGAAATAGATGCCGGGGAAGTTGTTGCCGGTCGCGTACGGCGTCGGCACGTTGAGGATGACCTGCAGTTTCCCGTCTCGAATCTCTGCCTTGGCGATGTCGATGTACAGGCCCGGGATGTCGACGTAGGTTTCCGATGTCGCCACGGGGGCGCTGACGATCGAGGCCGAAAGGAGGGGCATGGATGTCTCCGTTGGTAGGGCGGGTTTCGATGCAAAAGGGGGGGGCGGTGCCGCGGAAGGCGGCGCGCAACCGCCGGCCGGCCCGGAGGCGGCCGGCGGTGGTGAGTCGTCAGGTGCGCGTCAGACGCGCATCAGGTCAGCCGATCGGCCACTGGAGCACGACGATGCCGTCGTTGTAGTCGCTGTCGTGGCCGTCTTCCGACACGACGATCCCGAAGTTGACCGTGTACGGCGAGCCGTCCGATTTCTTGCCGTTGATCGGTGCGAGGCGTGCATCGGTGGCCGACGGCTTGCCGTTCACCGACACTTCGAAGCGAATCTTGCCGTTGCCGGAATTCAGCGTCGCTTCACGCGTGCCGTCGCGCGTCGTCAGCTTGTGATACGCGGCGGGTTCCTTGCTGTCGCCGATAAACAGCTTGATGTGCTGTTGCTCGGCGGCATTCGCGAAGAAAATCGCGCGGAATTCGGTATTCGGCGGAATCGAAAACTCGCCGGCGCGATTGGATGACGTTTGAGAATCGGCCATGCTTTCCTCCTGAGGAACGATGGGTAAGGCTTCTGGCTGTGTCGCGCAAACGTTTGCCGTTTGAAATGCGACGTACCGAGCATGCCGAAAAATAAATAAAAAAATATTCGCCGGGGAGTGGCTATTGTTCAGTAAATCGAAAATAGAGGTTAATCGATTTAATGAAATGGGTTTAATTGAAGGTGTTTCGATATATTCAGGAAATTATATCGACGTGTGTATCGCTTTTCTGAATGATGCGCGGTTGCGCAGATGAGGCGGGCCGGGAGGTGCGGAGCAATCGGGCTTGGGCGCAGGCGCTCGGCGTTCGCATCTGGCAGCGTTGGTTTCAACATCAGCATCTCGGTCGTGGCCGCGCCCACCGGCCACCACCGAACGCCCACACCGAAACCCGATTGATTGCAACAGGAGGGGGTGCGGCAACCGGCGAAGTACGTTGACCAACTCACTCCGAACGTGAACAGGGGCCTCACCGGCGCCGCACCCATGAAGCATATCGACGGGGCGGCACGCCGCCTATCGGACAGGACTGATTCTGAGCGATCGAATTCCGCGCCATTTGCACGCAGCCCGTTGACAGCCCCCGTCACCCTGTGATTTGATTTCGGCCATGCAAGCCGCCCAGCCCCTCTTCTCGCTACGACTACTAGCCCGTTTCTCCGGGCTGGGTCTGCGGCTGCGCGCTTTCCATCTGCTTCTTTCCTGAAGCGCCAGATTTCCCCCGCATCACCGACCTGGCCCCGGTTGTCGACCGGCGCCTGAGTTCGTCCTTCTTCCGAATCGCTCCGCTCCGTCCCGGTCGCTCAACCGCCAAGGCTGTCGTTCGCCGTACCGCTTTGCCGTTGTGCCGCTTTCACCTGTTTTATCGCTGCGCGCGCAGCTTGCCACCCCGACGGATGGCCAGCGCGCGGCGGTTTCCCGACAAACCGACCGAGGACCGAACATCATGATGCTGAAGAACCCCGCGACGAAGTACCGACCGTTCACGCCCGTCAACCTGCCGAACCGCATGTGGCCGACGCGCACGATCACGCAAGCGCCGATCTGGATGAGCACCGACCTGCGCGACGGCAACCAGTCGCTGTTCGAGCCGATGGACGCGACGCGCAAGATGCGAATGTTCAAGATGCTGGTCGCGATCGGTTTCAAGGAGATCGAGGTCGCATTCCCGTCGGCGTCCGAGACCGACTTCAACTTCGTGCGCGAGCTGATCGAAGGCGGCCACATTCCCGACGACGTGACGATCGAGGTGCTCACGCAGGCGCGCGACGACCTGATCGAGCGCACCTTCGACTCGGTGCGCGGCGCGAAGCGCGCGATCGTGCACCTGTACAACGCGACCGCGCCGGAATTCCGCAAGATCGTGTTCGGCCTCGACCGCGACGGCGTGAAGGAACTCGCGGTGAACGCCGCGCGCACGATCAAGCGCTTCGCCGATGCCGCGACCGACACGCATTTCACGCTGCAATACAGCCCGGAGACCTTCACGGCGACCGAACTCGATTTCGCGAAGGAAGTCTGCGACGCCGTGTTCGACGTGTGGCAGCCGACGCCGGAGCACAAGGCGATCGTGAACCTGCCGGCCACCGTCGAAGTCGGCACGCCGAACTTCTACGCGGACCAGATCGAATGGATGCATCGCAACCTCGCGCGCCGCGATGCGCTGATCGTGTCCGTGCATCCGCACAACGACCGCGGCACCGCGGTCGCGGCGGCCGAGCTCGCGGTGATGGCCGGCGCGGACCGCATCGAGGGCTGCCTGTTCGGCAACGGCGAGCGCACCGGTAACGTCGACCTCGTCACGCTCGCGCTGAACCTGTACTCGCAGGGCATCGATCCGGGCCTCGATTTCTCGCAGATCAACGAAGTCGCGCGCACGGCCGAGGAATGCACGCAGTTGCCGATCCATCCGCGCCATCCGTATGTCGGCGACCTGGTGTTCACCGCGTTCTCCGGCTCGCACCAGGACGCGATCAAGAAGGGCTTCGCGGTGCAGCGCCCCGATGCCGTGTGGGAAATGCCGTACCTGCCGATCGATCCGAGCGACGTCGGCCGTACGTACGACTCGATCATTCGCGTGAACAGCCAGTCGGGCAAGGGCGGTATCGCGTACCTGCTCGAGCAGAGCTATGGTGTCGCGCTGCCGCGTCGCCTGCAGGTCGACTTCAGCGCGGCCGTGCAGCGCCTGACCGACGACAGCGGGCTCGAAGTGACGAGCGCGCAGATCTGGTCGCTGTTCCAGCAGGAATACGTGGAAGGCGATGCGCCGCTGCGTTATGTCGGCCATGAGCTGACCGAGCGCGACGGCCGCGAGACGATCGTGCTGACTGCCGACGTGCATGGCGAGCGCCGCGTGCTGCGCGGCGAAGGCAACGGCCCGCTCGACGCGTTGATGCACGCGTTGCGCACGCCGCTGCGGATCCAGCACTACGAGGAGCGTGCGTTGTCGCAAGGCGCCGATGCGAAGGCGATTGCGATCGCGGAACTGGCCGGCACGGGCGTGCGTGGCAGCGCGTTCGGCGTCGGCATCGACGCGAACCTGACGACCGCGTCGATCCGCGCGGTGATCAGCGGCATCAACCGCGCGTATGCGCGTGCGGACGAAGCGGCGCAGGCGACGTTTTTTGGTGCGCAGCCGGCGGTGAAGGCTGTCGCGTAAGCGGGGGTTGGGCGGCCGCGCCGGGGGTGTCCGGCGTGGTCGTTTCGTCGTCGTCCGCGCGGTGGCCGCCGCGCGGCCCGGCGAGCGCTACCCGCAGTTCCGCTTTCATGAAATCCACCCACGCGCGCGTCTTCGCGTCGAGAAGCTTGCGCGACGGATACACCAGAAACACGCCTACGTCTTCCGCCCGGTAATCGGGCAGCACACGCACCAGCGCGCCTGAACGCAGCCCGTCGTCCGCGACGAACTCGGGCAGCAGCCCGATTCCCGCCCCTTCCCGTACCGCGATTTCGAGCGATGCCGCGACGTCGGCCGTCATCGCCGGCTCGAACGCGACCGTTTCCGAATCCGCCCCGCGTGTCAGCGTCCATTCGCGCGCCGGGTACGCGGGCGCGACCAGTTGCAGGCAGCGATGCCGGGCGAGTGCGCGCGGCGTGTCCGGCATCCCGTGACGCGCGGCATACGCGGGCGATGCGCACAGCACGCTGCCGATCCGCCCGACGTCGATCGCGACCTGATCGGAGCTCGGCAGGCTCGGCATCGCGATCACCGCGGCGTCGTAGCTGTCGCGGACCAGATCCGGTACCTGCGGCGCGAGCGTCAGGTCGACACTGACGTCCGGATAGCGCGCCTGGAAGTGCGCGACGAGCGGAATCACGAAACGGTTCGCGATGCTGGCGCTGCAGTGCGCACGCAGCCGGCCGTGCGGATGCAGCCGTGCGCCGCGCGCTTCGCGTTCGCTCGCGTCGACGGCGAGCGTGATGTCGCGTGCGCGCGCCAGATAGCGTTCGCCGGCTTCGGTCAGGCACATCGAGCGCGTCGTGCGGTTCAGCAAGCGGATGCCGAGATGCGTCTCGAGCGACGCGATCGTGCGGCTCACGTACGCGGTCGTGAGGTTGAGCCGCTTGCCGGTTTCGGTGAAGGTCCCCGCGTCGGCGAGCGTGACGAAAACCTGCATGCTTTGAATCAGATCCATCGGCGGGGCGGGCGCGTGGCGCCGGTGTCGTGCGATGCCGCTACTGTAGCGAGCGGCTTGTCGCGCCGCGCGCGCCCGTCAGCACTCGATCGTCGCGAAACGGACAGTACGCTTCAGCGCCGCTGAAAGTACTCGCTCGGCGGCACGCCGAGTGCCTTGCGGAACATCGCCGCGAACGCGCTGGGGCTGTCGTAGCCGTGTTCGAGCGCGAGTTCGAGGATCGGCGTGCCGGCGGCGAGGCGCGGCAAGCTCAGCAGCAGGCGCGCGTGGCGGCACCACGCACCGTGCGTCATTCCCGTTTCGCGCTTGAAGGCGCGCGCGAGCGTGCGCTCGTTCATGTGCGCGTCGCGCGCCCATGACTGCAGCGTGACGACCGACGACGGTTCATTGATGAGCCGCGTACACAACGCGGCGAGCGCCGGATGGCGCGGCATCGGCACATGCAGCGACAGCAGCGGCGCGATCTCGATTTCGTCGAGGATCAGCGCGAGCACGCGGCCCGCGCGATGCGCGAGGTCGTAATCGGCCGGCAGGTCGCTCGCGGTCACGATCAGCTCGCGCAGCAACGTGCCGACCTCGATCACGCGGCATTCGCGCGGCAGGCTGGGCCGCACTTCGTGCGCGACGAACACCGTGCGCATCTGCACGTCGCCGGCCATCCGGATCTCGTGCTGCGTGCCGCCCGGCACCCAGACCGCCCGCCCGGTCGGTACGACCCAGCTGCCGGCATCCGCATGCACGAGCATCACGCCGGAAATCGCGTGAATCAGCTGGCCATGCCGATGCGAATGCGGCGGATACGCGCTGCCGGCCGCCGCGTCGGACGCGACGACCGCGATCTGCTTGTGCTTGTCCTTGTGCTCGAGCGCACTGAAAAATTGGTCCACGTGTCATTTTCTCGACGACGAATGCGCTTTGCGCGCGAGATCGACTGAATGGGTCGAAATTACCATAGGCCCATCGTTTGTTCGACAGCCCTTGCACGATGCACGCCTCGTCCTTTCCTCCGGTTTCCTTTCGTTCGTCCGTTGCCGCCGCGTTGCTGAGCGCCGCGATGCTTGCCGCCTGCTCGGTCGGCGATCCGTACCGTCCGCCGGTGGCCGATGCAGCGCGAGCGGCGCCGTTCGACGCGGCGGCCGATGCGCCCGTCGCGTCCGGCGGCACGTTGCCCGATCGCTGGTGGCAACTGTTCGACGATCCGGTGCTCGACGCACTCGTGCGCGAAGCGCTCGCGCAGAACCGCGATCTCGCGGTGGCCGCGGCGCGTGTCGCGCGGGCGCGGGCCGTGCTCGACGAAGCGGGCGCCGCGCGGTTGCCCGACACGACAGCCGGCTTCGGCGTCGACTACGGCAAGCACGCGCCCGACCAGATTGTCGCGAGTGCAAAGGGCACCGATGCGCGTACGCGCTGGGGATTCGCGCCGTCGTTCGCGGTGTCGTGGGAAGTCGATCTGTGGGGGCGCGTCGGCCATCTCGTCGATGCCGCGCGCGCCGATTCGGAGGCCGTGCAGGCTGCGTCGGATGCGATGCGCGTCGCGGTGGCTGCCGAGACGACCGCCGCCTATGCGCAGGCATGCGCGTACGGCGAGCGGATCGACGTTGCCGAGCGCTCGGTCGCGATCGCCGATCGCCTCGCCGCACTGACCGCGCGGCAACGTGCGCACGGCCTTGTGTCCGATCTGGAAGTCGCGCGCTCGCGCGCGTTCGCCGACGACACGCGCGCCGAATTGCCTGCGCTCGCAGGCGCGCGCCGCGCCGCGTTGGTTGAACTGGCCGTGCTGACCGGGCACGCGCCCGGCGCGATTCCCGACGCGGCCGCGCGCTGTCACGCGACGCCGGCATTGGCGCGGCCGTTTCCGGTCGGCGACGGCGCCGCGCTGCTCCGGCGCCGGCCCGACCTGCGCGAGAGCGAGCGGCGGCTCGCCGCGTCGAACGCGCGGATCGGTGTCGCAACGGCCGAGCTGTATCCGTCGATCGTGCTCGGCGGCTCGGTGAACTGGCTGTCGACGACCGGCGATCCGTCATCGCTCGGCGACAAGTACGCGATCGCATGGGGCGTCGGGCCGCTGATCACCTGGCGCTTTCCGAATCTCGCCGCGAGCCGCGCACAGCTCGCGCAGGCCCGCGCGGACGATGCCGCCGCGCGTGCGTCGTTCGATGCACAGGTGCTGCGCGCGCTGAAGGAAACCGAGCAGGCGCTCGCCCGCTATGGCGCCGAGTGGCGCCACAAGGCCGCGCTCGACACCGCGCGTGCCGAGCACGCACGCGCTTACCGGCTCGCCGAACTGAACTACGACGCGGGCGCGCTGGATTTTCTCGGCGTGCTCGACGCGCAGCGCAGCCTCGTCGCGGTCGATGCCGCGCTGGCCGCGTCGACGCAGCAGGTCGCGCTCGATCAGGTCGCCGTCTTCAAGGCACTGGGGGGCGGCTGGCAGCGCTAGCCGGCCGTTCGTGAATCCGCACGTCAATCCGCTCGCACTCAACCATTCCGATTCCGATCATGAGCACCACAGCCGTACCCGAGAAATCCGCCCGTTTCGCGCGGCGCCACTGGATTGCCGCCGGCGTCTTCATCACCGTCATCGCGCTGGCCGGGTTCGGCTGGCGCTGGTGGACGGTCGGCCGCTTCATCGAGCACACCGACGATGCGTACGTACGCGCCGACATCGTGACCGTCAGCCCGCGCGTGGCCGGCTATGTCGCACGCGTGGCCGTCGACGACAACCAGCCCGTGAAACGCGGTGACGTGCTCGTCACGCTCGACGATCGCGACTATCGCGCGAAACTCGACGATGCGCAGGCGGCCGTCGCCGCGGCCGACGCGACGCTGCAGGCCGAGGAAGCCGCGGCCGCGACGCTCGACGCGCAGGTCGGCCAGCAGCGCAGCGTGATCGAGCAGGCGCAGGCCGACGCGGCCGCCGCGCGTGCCGAAGCCACGCGGCGCGATGCCGATGCGGTGCGCTACCAGCAACTGCTTGCCGAATCGGCTGCCAGCGGGCAGCGCTGGGAACAGGCGCATGCCGATGCGCTGAAGGCACGCGCGGAACTGGCCCGCGCGAGTGCGGCCGTGCGTGCGCAGGACGACCAGCAGACTGTGCTGCGCCGACGCCGCGCGCAGAGCACGGCTGCGATCGAGCAGGCGCGTGCGCGGCTCGCGGCGTCCCGCGCGAAGCTCGCGCTGGCGCAACTGGATGTCGAGCACACGGTGATCCGCGCGACCCGCGACGGCACGATCGGCCAGCGCGCGGTGCGCGCGGGCCAGTACGTCGAGGTCGGGATGCCGCTGCTCGCGGTCGTGCCGCTGCGCGACGTGTACGTCGTCGCGAACTTCAAGGAGACGCAGCTCGGCGCGATGCATGACGGGCAGCCGGTCGAGATCGACGTCGATACCTACTCGGGCCGCACGCTGCACGGCCGCGTGCTCGGGCTCGCACCGGGCTCGGGGGCCGAATTCGCGCTGCTGCCGCCCGACAACGCGACCGGCAACTTCACGAAGATCGTGCAGCGCGTGCCCGTGAAGATCCGCCTCGATGCGCCGCCGTCGGGCCTGGTGCTGCGGCCCGGCATGTCGGTGATCGCGCGCGTCGATACGCGCGGCGCGCCGGGAGCCGGTTCGTGACGGCCGCAACCGGGCAGGTCGTGCAGGCCGTGCACGACGAAACCGTGTCGCTGCGTGCGTGGGTCGCGGTGCTCGGCGGCGTGTTCGGCTGCTTCATGGCGGGGATGAACGTGCACGTGACGAACGCGTCGCTGCCCGACATCCGCGGGTCGCTGGGTGCGAGCTTCGAGGAGGGCTCGTGGATCTCGACTGCCTACCTCGTGGCCGAGATCGTCGTGATTCCGCTCACCGGCTGGCTCGTGCAGGTGTTCTCCGCGCGCCGCGTGCTGCTCGTCGGCGCAACCGGGTTCCTTGTGTTTTCGATCGCATGCTCGGTCGCGCCGACCATCTCGTCGATGATCGTCGCGCGTGCGCTGCAGGGCGCATTCGGTGGCGTGCTGATTCCGTTGTCGTTCCAGCTGATCGTCACCGAGCTGCCGCCGTCGAAGCATCCGCTCGGCATGGCGCTGTTCGCGGTCGCGAACAACGTCGCGCAGGCGGCCGGGCCGTCGCTCGGCGGCTGGCTCACCGACATGTATTCGTGGCGCTGGATCTTCTATCTGCAGATTCCGCCCGCGATCGCGCTGATCGCGGCGATTGCGTGGGCGATCCGCCCGGTGCCCGTGCAGTTGTCTAAGCTGCGGCAGGCCGACTGGTTCGGGATCGCGACGATGGCGCTCGGCCTGAGCGCGCTGCAGATCGTGCTGGAGGAGGGCGGTCGCAAGGACTGGTTCGCGTCCGACCTGATCGTCGAGCTGTCGATCGTCGCGGTGGCGGGGCTCGTTGCGTTCGTCGCGATCGAACTGCGGCGCAAGGCGCCGTTCATCAACCTGCGGCTGCTCGGCCGCTACAACTTCGGGATCGCGAGCCTGATGCAGTTCCTGTTCGGCGCGGTGGTGTTCGGCGTCGTGTTCCTCGTGCCGAACTACTTCGCCGAGCTGCACGGCTACAGCGCGCGCGACATCGGCCTCGCGATGATCCCGTACGGGCTCGTGCAGTTCGTGATGTCGTTCCTGACGCCGCCGCTGATGCGCCGCACGAGCCCGCGCACGACGATCGTGCTCGGCTTCGCGCTCGTCGCGGCCGGCTGCCTGATGAACATCCACCTGACCGCCGACGCCGCATCGAACGTGATCGTGCCGTCACTCGTCGTGCGCGGGATCGGGCAGTCGCTGGTCGTGATCGCGCTGTCGGTGATGGCCGTCGACGGAATCGAGAAGGCGCAGCTCGGTTCGGCATCCGGCGTGTTCAACATGGTGCGCAACGTCGGCGGCGCGATCGGCATCGCGGTGGCAAGCCAGATCGTCGTCGAGCGGCAGAAGCTGCACGCGATGCGGATCGGCGAGGCCGTTTCGCCGTTCTCGGAAGCCTTTCAGGAACGCATGGCGATGCTGACACGGCTGCTGTCGCGCGTGCATGTGCCGCGTGCCGATGCGTTGCCGGGTTCGTCGACCGGCGGCGTGCACGAGCTGGCACTCGCGCTCGTGAACCAGCGCGTGATGCGCGAGGCGCTGCTGATGGCGTATAGCGATACGTTCCTGATCGCGGGTGTCGCGATGGCGGGATGTACGGCGGCGGCGTTCCTGCTCAGGGGAAAGAAGAAGGCGTGATGGGGACAGACGCCCGATATTGAAGCCTGATATAGCTGACAGGCGATGACTTCTCACAATGAGCGTATCGTGCATGCGGCGCGCGCGAGGCTGTTCTCCCGCGCCGATCACCATGAGGAGTGCGGCATGTCGAAGGATGATTCCCTGAGGGGACAGATCAAGGAGCAGGCCCAGGCGGCGGATCGCCACAACCTGGCACGGCCGGCTGCGAACGGCGCGCTGTGGGCGCGCGGCCTCACGACGCAACGGGTTGCCGACCTGTTCCGGACCCTGCAGGGGTTGCCGGGGCACTGGATGCAGCTGCAGAACGAGGTCAACGCCGGGAACCGCTATTTTTACGGCGTGCAGAACGGCAGCGTGACGACCGACGAAGGGAAGGCGCTGATTCGCTGGATCGCCCAGGCGGTCGTGAGCGCCGCCGGGGAGGCGCAGTTCGACTTCCCGCTGCAGCAACTGCGTTTCACCGCCGACATGGGCTGGCTGAAGCTCCAGCGTGTGCAAGGGCGTGTGATGGTGTTTTCGCAGCCTTGACCGTCAGTTCAGGGCCGTAGCCGGACCCCGGGGCGATCAGTACGTCGTCGGTGTATCGAGGATGATCGTGGAGAGCCGGTACGTTGCGCTCGCTCGACTGTGACGAACATTCGGCGGCGGCCGGGCCCGGCCGCCACACACATTACGTATCGATCATTCCGCCGGTTGTCAGACCGATACGGTGATGCCTGCCGAACGCGGTGGCCCCGCCGGTCGCACCACGATTTCCACATGCTGGCCCAACGACGCCAGCGTCTGCATCAGCAGTTCCAGCGAAACGTTCCGGAGCCTTTCGCGCTGCTCGGGCGTGACGACCGGCCGGGCCATCTCTGCGAGCGCCGCAGCCTCGTCTTCGCTCAGGCCGCGCGAGACGATCAGCGCGTTGACCTTCAGGACCAGTGCAGACTTGGCCGACAGTGCACCTGCGTCATCGAGTTCGAAGTCAGCCGGCAAGTTGCCGGCGCGTTGGGGCGAGTCGTTGCGATTCATTGCGCGTCTCCCGTGATCACCAAAAAATTCGATCGCGACGGTGCTGTTGCGTGATCGACACCCTTCCCGAAATCGTCGCAGCGCCTGTCTTCGATCGGCGTGATCACCAGCCGCTTGTGCATCACCTCGATCTTCAACGGCTGCTCGGGATCGAAACCCGCTGCCTCGATCCAGTGGCTGGACAGCTTCATCCACAGATGGAGGACCGGCGGTGCCATGTCGGCGAGCTTGAGGTGCGGAACGATGCGGCGAGTCTGAAAAGACGTTCGAGGGGGCACGAAACAATCGTGAAAACGAACCGGTGCGTTATGATTCGCGTCAGCCATGACTGACTCCCATGATGAGTGGGTTGTGGTCAGCGGCCTGCAGGTGCTCTAACACCAGCGGGCCGCGCTCGTTTACGCAGCGAATTTCGATCGGCATCCCGTCAAATGATTGGCATGACGAAATGACCTGATATTCCAAGCGAAAACGTGCGACCACTCTAGCCGAGATCGACCGTTGTCAGGAGCTGGTCTGGAGTGTCTCCGTCGGTGCCGACGGCCACACCGATGTCTTGCATGCTTGCTGCGCAACGATTCCACGGCGATTGCGCTGGCGGGCCGCGTCGTTACTTCATTGGCGATATGTCAGAAAGCGTGTCGGTCGAATGCTTCGATTCGCCAGCTGTGCGTTGCACGGCGATGTCATTCACGTCGTGCAGGTAACGCCCGACCTTGCTCGGGAACGTCGCCGTACGTTCCGGTTCACGCATGCAGCGCGTCCATCTGCCGGCGTGCGTCCGCCAGCCCCGCGTCGAACCCGTGCGGCTTCATGTCGAGCCCTTCGGCATAGACGAATTCCACGTCGACGATACCCATCAGGCCGAGCACGGCGCGCAGGTACGGCGTGACCGCATCCGTGTCCTGGCCGACGTGCACGCCACCGCGCGAGCTGAACACGATCGCGCTGATGCCTTCGACGAGCCCCACAGGGTAGGTCTCCGTGTACCGGAACGTCACGCGTGCACGCGCGACGAGGTCGAACCAGTTCTTCAGCTGGGTCGGCACGTTGAGGTTGTACATCGGCGCGCCGATCAGCAGCAGGTCGCTGCCCTTGAGTTCGGCAATCAGTTCGTCCGACAGCACGATCGCGCGTTGCGCACGCTCGCTCGGGTTGGCTGCGCCGCGCAGCGCGTGAAACAGCTCGCTGTCGAGCATCGGCAGGTCGGCGTCGACGAGATTGCGCACGATCACGTCGTCGGCGTGGCCGTTGGCCTGGCGCTCGGCCAGGAACGTGTCGATCAGCGTGCTGGTTTGCGACTGGCTGCCGTTGATGCTGGATTTGAGGACGAGGATCCGGGCCATGCGGGGTGCTCCGTTGCGAATGTGAGGACTGAAATCGATCCTATCAGCCACCTTTTATCGCCAAAAGCGATAAGATCGACGCACTGTGTAGCGTATTTGTCCCTAATCGCATGCGAAACAACCTGAAGGGCATCGACGTTTTCGTCGCTGCGGCGGAAGCGAGCAGCTTTGCGGAAGCCGCGGAGAAGCTGCACATCACGCGATCGGCGGTCGGCAAGAGCGTCGCGCGCCTCGAGGAGCGGCTGGGCGTCGTGCTGTTTCAGCGGACGACGCGCAGCCAGAGCCTGACCGACGAAGGCGCGTTGTTCTACGACCACTGCCTGCGCGCGATGGAGCAGATCCAGGCGGGCGAGGCACTGCTGGAAACTGGCAAATGGCAGATGAAGGGGCGCCTGCGCGTGTCGATGCCGACGCTCTTCGGTCATCTTTGTGTGGCGCCGATCCTGATCGAGCTGGCGAAGGCGCATCCCGAACTCGATCTCGACCTGTCGTTCAGCGATCGTTCCGTCGACCTGGTCGAAGAGCGTTTCGATCTCGCGGTGCGCGTCGGCACGTTGCCGAACAGCAGCGAGCTGGTGGCGCGTCCGCTGGGCGAGCACCGGATGGCGTTCTGCGCATCACCGGCGTACCTGAGCCGCTGCGGCGAGCCCACGACCTATGAAGAACTCGAACGGCACAAGGCGCTGGCCTATACGCGTTTCGGCCAGGTGCATCGCTGGCGCGTGTTCGTCGACGGCCAGCGCGTGGAGCTGCAGCCCGCCGTTCGTTTGCTGTCCGACGATTTGAGCGCGCTGATGGATGCGGCCGTCGCGGATCTGGGCATCGCGTGGTTGCCGTACTGGCTGGTGCGTGACGCGCTGCGCGGCGGCGTGTTGCGGGAGCTGTTGCCCGATCGGCCGGGCGTGATCTTTCCGATCCAGGCAGTGTGGCCCTACACGCTGCATCTGCCGCTGAAAGTCCGGGCCGCCGTCGATGCGTTGCTCGAACATCTCCCGGCCCGGCTGGCCGCGGTAGAGGCGCGGATGTGACGACGCCGTTGCCGCGGTTCTTTGGACGAGACGCGCGTTACTGGCCGAAGCGGTCCGCGACGGCATCCTTCAGCCGCGCGGTGGTGATCTCGCCCATGTGCGATTCGACGAGATTGCCTTTCGCGTCGAAGAAGAGCGTCGTCGGCAGCCCGCGCGAACCGTAGGTTTTCATCGCGTGCAGCGTGCGGTCGAGCAGCACGTGATCGAACCGCAGCCCCTTCTGTTCGAGGAACGCGCGCACCGTTTGCGCGTCTTCGCCCTGGTTGACCATCAGCACCGTCATCCCCGGATGATCCTGCTGCGCTTGCGCGAGGATCGGCATTTCGCGCTGGCACGGCGGGCACCACGTGGCCCACAGGTTCACGACGACGGGCTTGCCCGCGAAGCGTTGCACGGGCACCGGCGTGGCATCGAGCGCTTCGAGCTGCAACGCGGCAAGCGGCGGCGCGCCATGCTGCAACGTGGCGAGCGTGCCTTGCGCGATGCCCCATGCGGCGATGCCCGCGAGCATGCCGGCCATCACCGGGCGACGCAGCGCGGACAGGCGGCGCAGGCGCCAGCCCGCGAACACGATCCCGGCCGCGAGGCCGATGCGCCAGTCGAAGCCGCCGTCGCCGAGCGCGATGATCGAGCGCGGCGCGGCGGCGTACTCGCGCCACCACTGCGCGACGTAGCCGATACGCGCGGCGAGCAGGCCGAACAGCAAGGTATCGAGGATCAGGCTCGACGCGGTCTTGTGATGTCCATCCGGCGGGCGACGCTGAATGAAACGGGCGACGAGCCACGCGAGCAGCGCGGCGACAGCTACCGCGACGACGCGGATCGAAAAGGGACCAATGCTCAGCATGAAAGGGCGGACGTGATCGAGCGGGGCTGGAGAGGGGATTGTCCGCCACGGCGATGAAGCCGTCGACGGTCGTGCGGCGATTCGACAGGTTGCCGCGTATGGGGGTTCCCGTCGAGAACGTAACGGCGCGTTGCGGATTCGGTGAACGCGCGTGGATCAGGACTGCGTGATTTTCATGCGGAAGGGCCGCGAATCAGACCAGTCTGATGGTCAGCGGAATAGCGGTCGTCAACAATACGCATACCGGTGAGATGTGGTGTCCTCCGGCATCCCGAACAGGGATCTTTCCTTGACGGCCGCTCCTCCCGCGAGCGGCCGCTTTTTTATCGCCGTGCGAGCGGGCGTGAGTGTCTTGTGGCGGTCGGTGGGCGCGGCCGCGATCCGATTGATATCGGCTGACTAAACGGAACAGGACCGCTGCCAGATGCGAACACAGGGCACTCACTCGCGCATCGCATGGCGGTCGGTTCGCGACCGACGAGACCATTCGCTGGCGGTGGCATGTGATCCACCGCCGTTACCCGACGGGCCGCGCATCCGCGATTCGTCGGGCGTCGGGTCTTACAGCTTCTTCGATGCTGCCGGTGCCGTGTCGGCCTGCGTGGCCGCGGTCACCGGATCGAGCGTCGCGAGCGTCTTCTCGGTGAATTTCTCGTACAGCCAGTCCATGCGCAGGCTGTCGATGCCGGCGATACCGCCGAGCGCATACGATGCCGACACCTTGAAGCGGTCGACCGGATGATTGTCGGCATCGGTGAGCGTCACGGTGCCGTCGACGTGATCGTTGCCGGCCATGAAGCCGAACATGACGGCCGAGAAACTCGATCGCACGCGAATGCCGGTGACTTCGACGTTCAGGTGCATCGCATCGGTCGAACCGGCCGTTGCCAGCAGCTTGCGTGCGGCCAGTGCGCTTTCGATTTTCCCTTTCAGGTTGTCGGGGCTGAATTTCAGATTGTCTTTCAGCGCTTCCTGCGCGGCATTGTCGAGCGTGACATTCACGATCACGGGCTTCGTGCCGAATTTGGGCGTCGATGCAGTCGCGATCGCCCCCGGCTGATCGCTGGCCTCGCGTGTCACGCTGCTCGCGCAGCCCGACAGGAAGCTGATCGTCACCAATGCCAGCGCGGCATGACGGAATACGGATTTCATGATTTGGTCTTTTTAGTTCGGGTTATTTGAAATGGCTCTTTGGCCGGGCGGAAATCTAGCACGGGCCGATTCGATACCAAAGGTCGAATAGATCGAAAGCCGAATCGGCATTTATTCGTCGCGGCGTTATGCGCCGATGAAAAACCGGGCAACCGAGTTGCGAGAGGTTTCGGATACCGGTGATCGGATCTTGCTGTCGCGGGGCTGACCTCGGTGGGCGATCACTGTCCGTTGCCGGACACTGCCCCGCCAAGCCGATACGCGGTGAAGAACTCATACCAGGGCGAGCCTTCTCCGACCGGCACATTGAGTACCGCCGTCCGCCGCTTCAACGCACCGAACACGTCGTTGATACGCGCCGTCTGCCCCGCGTCGTTGAACGGATAAGGCCGCGCCCGGCCGGCCGCGAATGCGCCATACGCGATCGCGAGCAGCCGCGCGCTGTCGTCGGTCGATGCGATCGACCCGTTGATCATTTCAGCGAAGCGCGGCCGGTCTTCCGCGCGCGATCCGGCGAGGCACAGGAACACGATCGCCGACAGTTCGTGCAGATCCTTCACCCGCAGCAGCTCCGGCAGCCGCGCGACGATCCGCTCGACCGGTTCATCGCGCAGTGCATCGCTGAAGTCGAGCACGGCGGTCATCGGATTCGTGTCCGCTTTCAGGCGATCGAGCGCCGACGATACGGCCGACGCGCTGGCCCCGTCCGGCGACGCCGCTGGCGCAGCCCGCAACGCATCGGCCACCTGCTGCGTCCATTCCGGAAAGATCATCCGCACGTTGCCGAACTGCTCGCCGCCTTCCGCCGCCGGATTCCAGCGATACACGATCGTGCCGCCGCGAATGAACGGCGAATACAGGTGTTCGGGCGTCTGGGGCAGCGGCCGCCGGTTGATCGGCAGCCACGCGAGCGTCAGCCAGTCGTAGCGGCCGGTGGCCGGCACGGACGGGCTCGAACTCGCGACGACCTGCCACGTGCCGCGATTCGCATAGCGGCGTCGCGCGTCGGGCACCGGGACGGTCTGGCCTTTCGCGGTGTCGAAGTACGTCGTGCCGGTCACGTTCGTGCCGCTGTCCGCGGCCGGCGTGAGGGTGGAGATGACCCACGACGCGCCGTCCGCCGAACGATAGTCGGACGGCTTCAGCGTGGCGACGTCGTGCACCATGCGCGTTTCCGACGCGACGGGGCTGGGCGGGAGATTGGCGGGCGTGGCCAGGATGCTCGGCATGGGATTTCCTCGGAATCGGGTGCGCATCGACGAGCGGCAGCGACGCGCGGCGGCGCAGATTGTTTTATGTCACTGTAGAACGTCGCCGCCGGAAACGGAAACCGGCTGCGCGGCGCACCCCGCTCACACGTGCCGCCGCTTCGGCTTACCATGCGCATCCTGGGCCAACGACGAACGCCGGACGGGAGCGCGCATGACCGACACGACAGCCATCACCGAACACTGGACACAGGTTGCCGACCAATGGATCGGCTGGGCCGGCAAGCCGGGGCACGATGCGTTCTGGAAATACCGCGCGGGGCTCGCGGCGTATATCGGTCGCGACACCGGCCGCGCGCTGGAGATTGGCTGCGGCGAAGGCCGCGTGAGCCGCGAGCTGAAGGCGCTCGGCTACGACGTGACCGCGACCGACGTGGTGCCCGCGATGCTCGACGCCGCGCGTCACGCGGATTCCGCACATCGCTACGAGCTGGCCGACGCGGCGTCGCTGCCGTTCGACGCGGCCAGCTTCGATCTCGTGATGGCGTACAACGTACTGATGGACCTCGACGACATGCAGCGTGCGTTGAACGAAGCGCGCCGCGTGCTGAAACCGGGCGGGACGTTGTTCATCTCGCTCGTGCACCCATTCCGCGATCGTGGCAGCTTCGCGGGGCCGCAACCCGATGCGCCGTTCGTGCTGAAGGGTAGCTATTTCGGGCGCGAGCACTTCGACGGCGTGGAAACGCGCGACGGGCTGTCGATGCACTTCGCGGGCTGGTCGCTGCCGCTGCAGGCGTACATGGAAGCGCTGGAAGCGGCCGGGTTCGCGATCGTGTCGCTG